>CAMPCG010000315.1 GCA_946644025.1 uncultured Prevotellaceae bacterium
TTTGTTTGGACTTTCGTTGATAAATGTATGAACACAAGGTGGAAAGGCAATGGGATTTGTTGGAAAAAGTTATATTTTTTGTGCAAAATTTTTTTGGGTGTCGCGGTAATGTATTACCTTTGTGTCAATGAAACGCGCAAACATTTTGACGGAGGCTCCCTTGCTGCCCTTCACCTTTTGCTTTATCCTGGGCTTGGTGCTGGGAGGGTGGTGTACGCTGTCGTGGATTTGGTTTGCTGCGCTCGTGCTCGTTGCCGTTTTGTTGCGACGCTGGCCCGTGGCGCAGACAGCGATGCTCGACGGCTGCTTCCTTGTGCTGGGCATGGTGCTGATGGGGCGTGCTGAGCGCTCGATGGGCGAGCCGCTGGGAGGTGAGGTCACGGTAGAGGCGGTTGTAGCCTCAGAGGCAGCCGACAAGCCGAAGACCTTGGCCTTTGACCTGCTGTTGGCGCACGACGGGCGCAAGCTGCTCTGCTATGTGGCGAAGGACGAGCGGGCGGCACGGCTGAAGCCCGGCGACGGGCTGTTGGTGCGCTTGCGCCCTCTTGCGCCTGACAGTGGTTCGCAGCGCTTCGACCGCTATCTGCACACGCACGGCTACTGCGACCGCTGCTATGCCGGGCGCTACGACTGGCAGCCGAGGCAGGTGTCGCTGAGCGGCCTGTCGGTGGTGCAGCGTTCGCGCCTGTGGTTTCTGCGGCAGCGGCACGGGCTGCTGGAGCGCTACCGGCAGTACGGGTTCGACGACGAGCAGTATGCGGTGCTTGCGGCCATGACGCTGGGCGACAGGTCGGCGCTCTCGAAGGAGCTGCGCGACGTCTACTCGACGACGGGAGCCTACCATGTGTTGGCGCTGAGCGGCCTGCACCTGGGCATTATCTACATGTTGCTTTCTTTCTTCACGTTAGGCCGGCGCCTGCGTTTCCTGACGCAGCTGCTCACCATCGTGGCGCTCTGGGCTTTTGCTTTTCTGGTCGGCCTGTCGCCCAGTGTGGTTCGTTCGGCTACGATGATCTCGGTCTACGCCCTGCTGTCGCTGTCGGCGCGCCAGCGTATGTCGGTGAATGCGCTTTGCTTCACGGCCATCGTGATGCTGGCGTTCAGTCCGTTCTCGCTCTATGATGTGGGCTTCCAGATGTCGTACCTGGCCGTGTTCTCTATTCTGCTGTGGCTGCCCCTGCTCATGGACGTGTTTCCTGCTCCGCTGCTGCAGCGCCACGGGTGGTTACGGTGGGTGTGGGGTGTTGCAGCGGTCTCTATAGCGGCACAGCTGGGCGTTGCTCCGCTGATAGCCTACTACTTCGGGCGCTTTTCTACCTATTTCCTGCTCACCAACTTCATCGTGGTGCCTGCTGCCACCTGCATTCTCTACGGTATGCTGCTGGTGCTGCTCCTGCCTGTGGCGGCTCCGCTGCTGGCCTGGCTGGTGGGGGCGCTCAACGGCGTGCTGACAGCAATGGCTGCCCTTCCAGGAGCAGCCATTGACGGTATTCACTTGACGGCGTTGCAGGTGGCGATGGTCTACGTACTCACCGCCTGCACCTATCTTATAATTACATATAGCCGAGCCAGCGGAGGATGTCGTTGAGATTGGCGACAACCATGAGGAGGACGAGGATGCCGAAGCCGACATACTCGGCACGGATCATGAACTGCTCGGAGGGCTTGCGGCGGGTGATGATCTCGTAGAGCAGGAACAGCACGTGGCCTCCGTCGAGGGCGGGGATGGGCAGGATGTTCATGAAGGCGAGAATGAGGCTGAGGAAGGCGGTCATCTTCCAGAAGATGTACCAGTCCCAGACGCTGGGGAAGAGGCTGCCGATGGTGCCGAAGCCTCCGAGCGACTTGGCGCCGTCGGCGGAGAAGACGTACTTCATGTCGTCGACATAGCCGGCGAGGACGTTCCACCCATACTTGATGCCGGCGGGGAAGCTCTCGAGGAACCCGTAGCTGATGGTGACGGGCTCATAGCGCGAGAGGGCGCTGTTCTGGAAACCGAGGGTGACGGCACCTGAGGCATCGGCGCGGAGCACGGCCTGGAGGGTGTCGACGGTGGCGGCGCTGTCGGCACGGGCGACGACGAGGCGGGCGCTGAGGGCCTGCAGGCTGTCGGCGGGGGTGACGGCGGCGGAGAGCACATCGGTGATGCGGCCCAGCTCGAAGACGAAGTCGTTGTGGTCGGCGACGGCACGGCCGTTGATGCTGAGGATGCGGTCGCCGACGCGGAGTCCGGCGGCCTCGGCGGGCGAACCGGCGACGACGCTATCGACGCTCATGGGGATGAGGGGGGCGACGAAGCGGGGCTCGCTCTTGATCATGTTGAGCAGGTTGAGGTCGCCGGGGAGGGCGATGGCCACCTCGGCATCGCCGCGCTTGACGATGACCTCGCGGGCCTCAGAGATGCTGCGGAAGAGGTCGGCGCCATACTCCTTGAAGGGCTGGCCGTCGGCGCTGAGGAGGATGTCGCCATCGGCAAAGCCGAAGGCCTTGGCCTCGGCGTTGAACTTCATGCCGTGGGTCATGTTCTGTACGGGCAGGTAGGTGTCGCCCCAGTAGAAGAGAATCATGGAATAGATGAACAGGGCAAGGAGGAAGTTGACGAGCACGCCGCCCACCATGATGAGCAGGCGCTGCCAGGCGGGCTTGGAGCGGAACTCATAGGGCTTGGCGGGCTGCTTCATCTGCTCAGTGTCGAAGCTCTCGTCAATCATGCCGGCTATCTTGCAATAGCCGCCGAGGGGGAGCCAGCCCATGCCGTAGACGGTGGTCTTGCCGGGCTCTATCTTGTCGGCATTGCGGGGGAACTTGAAGATGCTGCCGTCCCACTTCCAGATGCTGGGGTCGAAGAAGATGTAGAACTTCTCGACCCAGATGCCGAAGAGTTTGGCGAAGAAGAAATGGCCGCCTTCGTGGAGCAGCACGAGCAGGCCGATGGCCAGGAAGAATTGTAGGGCTTTAATGAGAAAAATATCCATATTTTTAAGGGAAAAGTGAAGAATTTAAGTGAAAAGTGAAGAGTGAAGAGTGAAAAATTTGCTTCCGCTTTGGGGGGCTGCACTATTTTCGCACGGGTTCTACACTATTTTCACACGGGTTCTGCACTATCTTTTTTGGGGGGTTATTCGTTTTTGATTGTTTATTCTTTTTTTAGGACTTTCCTTTACTGAGAATTTCGCGGGCGATGCGGCGGGCTTCGGCGTCGGTGGCTACGTAGAGGTCGTAGTCGGGATGACTGGAGAAGGAGGCGCGCTGCATGGTCTCGGCGATGACGTCGGCCATCTGGAGGAAGCCGCAGCGGTCTTCGAGGAAGGCGCGGTTGACGACCTCGTTGGCGGCATTGACGATGCAGGGCATGTTGCCGCCGCGGTCGATGGCCTCGAAGGCGAGGGCGAGACAGCGGAACTTCTGCAGGTCGGGCTCGAAGAACTCCAGGGGATGCTGGAACAGGTCGAGACGCGGGCCGCTGAGCGGCAGACGACGGGGGAAGGAGAAGGCATACTGGATGGGCAGCCGCATGTCGGGCACGCCGAGCTGGGCCTTCACTGAGCCGTCGCGGAACTGCACGGCGCTGTGGACGATGGACTGAGGATGGACGAGCACCTGAATCTGCTTGGCGTCGACGCCGAAGAGCCACTTGGCCTCGATGACCTCGAAGCCCTTGTTCATCATCGAGGCGGAGTCGATGGTGATCTTGGCGCCCATGTCCCAGGTGGGGTGCTTCAGGGCGTCGGCCTTGGTGACGGTGGCTATTTCGGCCAGCGACTTCAGACGGAAGGGGCCGCCGGAGGCCGTGAGCAGAATCTTCT
>CAMPCG010000316.1 GCA_946644025.1 uncultured Prevotellaceae bacterium
CAGGATTGTAATGCGTTGGAAGAACTGGATGTGCCTTATATGGTGGATGATTTTGAAATAGACAATGCCTTGAAGCAATGCGACCATCAGTTTAAGGTACATCTGTGGAACTGGTCTTATAACAGCAAGCGAAGTGCGCAGTTGGAGAAGGAGATTGCGGAGGGGTATGTAGATGAATATGGATTCGTGTACAGCCAGGACCGCATGGAGGAATGGCCCGTGTTTGGCAATGTGCGTATTCAGGGCTGTATCTGGCCGTGTGAGGAGCCGTGCTCGTTGTCATCAGGGACCAAAGTATGAGGCGTTTGTGTTATAATAGAATTGTGTTTTTATCCTTCCATCCTTCCAACCTTCCAGCTACTGTGAGTTCAAAAAGTTCTAACAGTAGCTTTGGCACATCCAAACAATAGGTTTGGCGCGTTCAAACAATAGGTTTTGAGCGTCCAAACAGTAGCTTTAGCGCGTTCAAACAATAGGTTTAGCACGTCCAAACAATAGGCTTGGCAAACGCCGAAAGACCTAAAATCATTCCCTAAAAGCTGGAAGGTTGGAAGGATGGAAGGATAATTTCAGCTTTTCACTGATAGTTTGGGTCAGGCAAAGTCATATATTCTCTGCATCAAACTGATAGTTTGGGTCAGGCAAAGTCATAGTGCGACGCAGGCGTGCTGTCGCGCTAAAAACCGTCAGAGCTTGATGAAGATGCGGCGCCGGTAGAGGCAGTAGCCCAGCAGGTAGTTGATGGCTACGAAGACGAGGGCATAGGTCAGTGAGGCCCACTTGGGGGCGGCGATGACAGCATGGAGGGCGTCGTAGATGAAGGTTGCGATGCCGAAATGGCCGAAAAGGATGGCCAACAGTTCGCTGCCGACATAGAGGGCAAGGGCGTTCATGCCAAAGACCTTGCCGAGTTGGCTGACGAGGGCTGTTACGGGAGGAAGGAGGAAAGAGGAAGGAGGAAGGAGATTGGTGAAGGGTGCGCTCGACCTCTGGTCGCTTGCTACCGAAGGGACGCAAGAAGGGTGACGATCGAAGAGCGAGATGAGTAGGGCCTGGAGCAGGGCGGCGAGTCCGCAAGTCACCAGAGCGTAGGAGGGACTCCAGATACGCTTGTTCAACGGCAGTCCGAACGACAGCAGATAGCCCAGGACGAGACAGACGGTGCCCACGGTGAAGAGGGCGATGATCTTGTCGGCGAGGGCCGGGCGCTGCTTGATGAGCATGCCGCAGAGGAAACCGATGAGCACGTGCGTCGTGGCGCTGATGGTGCCGAGGAGACCTTCGGGGTCGACGGGACTCTTATGGTAGAGGTGGTCGTAGCCGAAGAGTGAGCGGTCGGCGCGTGCCAGGATGTTGGCCTCGGGATCCTGGCTGTAGCCGTTGCCCCAGACGATAATTGCGGTA
This sequence comes from uncultured Prevotellaceae bacterium, assembly GCA_946644025.1. The sequence goes on from CAMPCG010000316.1 coordinate 1,405, forward strand.
TAAGCGGCGAGGAGTACGACGATGGCTGCGATGACGAGCCTGTCGCCATGGGGTCGCCCTCGATAGACGTAGAGGGCAAACATGGAGACGAAGAAATAGCAGAGGGCTATGCGCTGCATGACGGCCCACAGGCGCAGGTGCCCCAGGTCGAGCGGAGCACCCTTGAGGGCGAGTTCGAACCAGTTGATGAACAGCCCGATGGCGAAGAGCAGGACGGTGCGTTTCAGCACGCGGCTGACGACGGTGGCGGTGGGCGTGCGCTCGACCTCTGGTCGCTTGCTACCGAAGGGACGCAAGAAGGCCGTCTTTGATAGAGACAGGTAGCAGGAGATGCCCATGATGAAGAGGAAGAAGGGGAAGACAAGGTCGCAGGGCGTCAGTCCGTTCCACACGGAGTGTCGCAGCATGTGGAACGACTCGCCATAGCCGTTGTTGACGAGGATCATGCCGGCAACGGTGAGGCCGCGGAGTATGTCGAGTGACTGGAGACGGGAGGACATTTGAGTGAAAAGTGAAAAGTGAAAAGTGAAAAATTTGCTACCGCAGTGAAGAGTTCTTGCTAGGGCAAGCGTCCCGTTGGGCCGAGCGATGGAGCGGGGGAGGTGAGATAGCCGATGACGCGACGGGCCATGGCGAGGGCGTTGCCTTCGGGTGCTGCAGAGTAGGGATTGCGACGGAGCGTCCAGGGCTCTTCGAGGGCATACCAGTCAATCTGCACCTCCTGCGGGCGGGCCATGACCATGAGCTCGGCCGAGGTCTTGTTGGCATTCGGTCCACCGCCGAGCAGGTCGGGCTCGGGGTGCAACTGCTTCTCCATCTGTGCGGCAAGGGCATCGAAGTAAGTCTTCCAGCGGGGGTAGTAGAAGTCGCGCAGCAGTCCCTGCCACTCCTTGTGGGCATAATCGCGCAGCTTGCCAGTGTCAGCGCAGTAGCGGTTGCCCCAGGTGGTGATCTGTACGCGTGCGTTCCACTCGTAGAGCTGCTGCTCGGCAGGGGTGGTGCCGCAGTCCTTGGCAGCTTGCGTCCAGTGGCCCAGGCGGAACTCCGTGCGCGTGGCGAGGAGTGAGTCCTGTAGTAGTAGCATGTGCAGGAAACGTTCGGCGTTCTGTTTGAAACCGTTGATGTTGAAGGCTTTATAGTCGGCAATGGTGTGGTGGTACTGCAGGCGCCCCTGGTCGGCCAGCGCCTGGCGGGTGATGTCGACGAGGTCGTACTCGAGGTTGTTGGGGAGTTGCGAGACCTCTTCAGCGCCTTGCAGGAACAGACGGGCAGCCTGGAGAGTGGCGGCGGGGTCGTAGTAGTTCTTCATCTTCGACCACGACGAGACCTGGAAGTTGTTCATCGAGGGTCGCCCGCAGTAGATGCTCTCGTGAGGACCCTGCTGGTTGTTGCCTGCCGGACAGTTGTAGATGGTCTGGGCGAGCAGCATCCAGGCTTTCTCTAACTGTGCGTTGGTAGTGCCGTAGCGGGCGCGGACGTAGCCCTTCACCCAGTCCTCTTTGGTGAACTTCTCGGGGCGCCAGGGCAGCTCGCTCATGAGTTCGAACATGACGGGGTTGTTCTCTGAGCCTTCCATGGTGAAGCCGATGCCCTTTTTAAGGGAGGAAGGAGGAGGGAGGAAGGAGGAAGGAGAAGGGAGAAGGGAGGAATTTGCTACCGCACTCCCACTATAGAAGTTGTCGAGCAGCTGGTCCATGCGCCCGTGCAGCCCGACGTTGGCTCCGAAGTTTTGTAACAGGCAGAAGAGCCACTGGTGCTGGCCATAGCCCCCATCGCGCCGCCAGATGCTGGGTGCGCCGAACATGGGTCGGCACTCAGAGAAGAGGTCGAGGATGAGCAGGTCGCCGGGCTGCAGGGCGGCGAGCATGTCGGGTCGCGGATTCTCTGTCCAGCCCTGAATGACCCACGTGGCCTTCGGGTTGACACGCTTCATGGCAGCCATGAGCTGGCGTGCAGCCTCGGCGTAGTCGATGGCTGCGTCGTCCTTGCTCTCGTGGAAGGGATCCATAGAGTAGTAGTCAGAGCGTCCGAAGAGACGCGTCAGCTCGTCGTAGTAGAGCGTGGCAATCTCATGGAACCGCTTGTCGGTAGGCAGCAGGTTGGCGGGGCGCTGGAACCCGTTCCAGAGTCCGGCATCCTTCACGTCAAGGCCAAGACGCTCGTGGGCGTCGTGGGGCACCATGCCGCAGTAGCCCGGCAGCACGGGGTGCATGCCCAGCTCGCGCATGCGCTTGAGAATGCGCTTCTGCAGCTGCTCCTGACGGCTGTACCAGGAGGGTGGCAGCGGTCCGCCCCAGCCTTCAAGGTTGTTCATCTCCCACCAGGCCAGGAAGGCTGGTCCGGCAATGAATTTGGCCACGCCCTCTTCGTTGTAGCCCAACTTCAGCAGG
>CAMPCG010000317.1 GCA_946644025.1 uncultured Prevotellaceae bacterium
CAAACAAAGCCTTCGTGTTGGGGCGGAAGTCAGCGCTGATTTCCTCATCGCTTGCCTCCTGGCTGACGAAGGTACAGTCGATTCCGAGCTTGCGGAGCGTCACCCCAAAGAGGTTATAGGTGCCGCCATAGATCTCGTTCGAGGTCACAATGTGGTCGCCAGCCTCACAGATGTTGAACACGGCAAAGAAGTTGGCTGCCTGTCCACTACTGGTGAGCATGGCCCCCACTCCACCTTCCAGCGCGGCAATCTTTCGGGCCACAGCATCGTTGGTGGGGTTCTGCAGACGCGTGTAGAAGTAGCCTTCCTTCTTCAAGTCGAAGAGGTCGGCCATTTCCTCTGTGTTATCATACTTGAACGTGGTGCTCTGGTAGATGGGGAGCACGCGCGGTTCGCCATTCTTCGGTTGCCAGCCCGCCTGCACGCACAGGGTTGCCGGCTTCAGTTGATCCTTCATGAAAACAATTCTTTTAATACCTTTTTACCCCCCCCGAAAGGACACAGACTCTCTCGGGAGGGATAACTATGAACTATGAATTATAAACTATGAACTATGAACTATGAATTATGAACTATTTAACGATTTGCTTCACCACACTGCCGTCGGCACGACGCTTGACGACGATACCCTTATAGGCGTTGTCGACACGGCGGCCGCTGAGGTCGTAGAGCACCGACTCTCCCGCCTTGGCCGGATTGGTGGTAAGAGTCTCGATGCCGTCGTCCTCACCGAAGACATAGTAGGAGATGTTGGAGCGATGCTCCTCGCCTCCACCGCGGTAGATGGACTGTATGCCGAAGCGGTCGAAGCCCGACTGGTAGATATAGATGCCATAGGCCTTCTCGTAGATCGTGCCGTGGCGGTCGGCATAGAGATAGGGAATCTCGTCCATGTCGTGCTCGATGTACTTATACTCGTCGGTGTAGAGGGTATAAGGCTCGTCGTCGTCAACAAAGAGCTGGTAGCTGAGCTTCGTGGGATCCATGAAGCGGCCTTCGGTGTCGTAGAGGGGCACGTCGAACATAGCGATGTTGAAGCCTGCGAGCTCAAAGTAATCGGTGACGAAATAGAGCACCTTCGGATCGGAGGGCGTTCCGGCATGCTCGGTGTAGGGACGGAACAGGGGGCTGTGGAACGACTCGCCACGCTCGAAGGCTGTCTTCGAGTTGCTCAGGAAGAGCGTCTGGTCTGAACGGAACGAGCGCGTCTCGGGGTCGTAGTCGAAGGTGATGCTGCCGTCGGTGAAGTTGTATTTCCAAGTGTAATAGCCCTCTGCGTCGAGCTCGTAGGTGCCGTCAGCACCGCAGAAGTAGAGCATGAAGCTACCGCCCTGACCTGCCGGCTGGGCTGGGAACGTGATCTTCGTGCCGTCGAGCGTTCCTTTCATCCAGGCTGCCGTGAGATTGTTCTCCGAAGCACCCTGCACGTAGACATCGTTGCCCGAGAAGCCGACGCGCACAATGTGGCCGAGGCCCTCGTGCTCAAGCGAGTAGGTCTCGGTGTAGAGGTCGTTGGGCGGGAAGATGGGCATCTCGTCCATTCGCGTCATCACGGTCTCGTAGTCGAGATAGTAGCTCCACTCACCTTCGAACTCATCGGTATAGACGAGGCCGAGACCATCGAAGATGGTGTTGTCGGGATCACCGCTGGTGTCGTTAAGAATCAGGCGGTCGCCGTCAATGGTGAAGGTGACGGAGCCCTTGGTATCGCAGGTGTATTCGTTGATGGAACCGCTTACCTTCACGCGGGCCAGCCGCATGCCGTAGGTCTTTCCGTTGGCATCCTTATCGAACCAATAGACCATCTGACCGAGGGGCACGGTGATGGTGCTGCCTTCAACGGTGCCTTCAACCCAGGTGTTGGTGGTGGCGTGCGAGATGACGTTCTTGATGTAGGCTTTCTGACCGTCCTCGCTGAACACCACTTCTGAGATGATGCCCGTCTGCGTCTCCTTGCGGAAGAAGACCGAGGCGTAGGTGGCACCGCCATCGCGCGTGTAGATGTAGTAGTCGCCGTCGGGCTGCTCGGTGATGATGCCATGGGCATCGGCAAGCGGGGCGGCAAGCGGGGCGAACGCGGCGTCAGGGGCCACGGGGGCCGACTGGCGTGCGTCAGGACGTAACTGAGCCGAGGCAGCAAGTGCGACAGCTGTTATGAAGAAGCTGATGATCGTTAGTCGTTTCATAACGTGATGGTTTGTTGTTGACGTGAATTGAGTTTTACTTGACGGCGTGCTTTCTGCCGTTGATAATGTAGAGCCCCTTGGCCAGCTGGCGACGATCCGACTGACCGCCGGCCACCTTCCGTCCGCTGAGGTCATAGACGGCTGCGGCTGCATCAGTTGTCTCGGCCGTGCTGATGGCGATGCCCGACGACTGGCCTACGTACACCTTCTGCGCATTGACCACCTCGCCGGTGAGCGTGTTGATGAGCGCTGCCACGGGGCGGAGGCGTGTTTTGTCCTGCACGAGGGCATTCTCGCTGATGTCGAAGGTGACGGTGTGCTCATAAGGCTGGTCTTCAACGACGGCCGTGGGCAGGCTGCCCTTGATGGCTGCGGCGCGCTCGGTGAGCAGCTGTATGGCGACGTCGTTGAACTCGAGTCCGATGATGTAGCCACTCATCTCGGTGTACGGCCCCAGGTAGGGATCATCGGCATGATCAGAGCTTCCGGCATAGCCATTGGCCTGCGACCACGCCTTGCCCGTGCCCTTCAGTCCGTCGGCGGTGAGGATGTAGGTGAGCTGATAGGGACTGTTATCGAAATTGCGCACGAAACGCGTGGTGCTGGTGACGGCAAGCTTCGTCTGGGCCTCGTCAGCCCAATGGGCCTCGAGGTCGAGTGTGGCTGGAGCAATGATGTCGGCACGCCTGCGCCAGTCGTCCTTGATGCCCAGGCTGGCACCGCTGGTTCCGCCGAAGGGGCTCACGTTGAGCACGCGATCCAGATAGGAGTTGGGATAACTCGTCACCTCATTGGGATACAGCGCGGTGATCTGCATGGCGTCGTCGAAGTGGAAAGCCACTCCCACGAAGTCGTCGGGATAGAGCTTGTTCATGGCCTCCATGGCCGCAATGCCGCCCACACACCACTGGCACCACGTGCCGGTGTACTCCTCCATCAGCGGTTTGTGCTTGGGCACTTCAGCCAGATAGGCCATCGAGAAGGTGGTCACGGGATTGGGGTCTTCGTTGTCGGTTCCGTTGATTTTCGTGACGCGAATCTCGACGGGACGTGTACCCTTGGTCGACATGGCAGGCATGGCAACCTTCAGCGATCCCTTACGGCCGAAGTAAGTACCCTTCAGCGAGATGGCTGCATGGCGCGTGACGGTCTCATCGCCCACCTTCAGTTCGTAGTCTATGCTGGTGATGTTAGCCGTTCCGCGATTGATGATGGGCAGCGTGAGGGTGGTCGCCTTGTCGACGAGCACGTAGGTGGAGATCTCGTCGGGAGCCTCGAAGACGGCTGCGTAGGTCTTCACATCGCCCCCCAGACGCACCACGAAGGCAGGAGCGCCACCAGAGGCAAGCGTTGTCTCCGAGAGGTTGTTCCACTTGCGGAAGGTGCGCGAGGTGTGAATATAGAATGCCGACACGTCGCTGCTGGCAATGCTCATGATGGGCTTCTTCGAGGCATCGGCGTCGCTGGTGCCTACTGAGTTGACCGTCATGGAATAGCCGGCATAGACGCCTTCGCTCGGGATGACGTATGGCTCGGCGAAGGTGACGTCGACCCACTGGCCATCAGGAGTGAACTCAGCC
>CAMPCG010000318.1 GCA_946644025.1 uncultured Prevotellaceae bacterium
ACTCTTTCAGAGTGCTGTCTGCGATGGTATCTGTCCGCAGGTCCTACGGACACTACGGTTACTGAGCGATGACGCTTTCAGCGTCATTTGCGGATAATCATATTAATTACACATATTATTTGTGAATAATTCGTGGTCATTTATGAACATTCACCGTTTCGATGAAGTCTACCCCGAAATGAAGGGATTGAACTGGGGTGAACTTTATGAACGGTTCCACAACAATGCCTATAACCCGAAGGAGCTGAAGGCAAAGGTGGAGGAACTGATGCAAGACGACTTTGTGACCAATCGACGGGGAATATTTGAATATGTGCTTGGCGGATGCCGTAATGACGATGCCAGGTTGCTGAATGTCCGCTTGTTCGACAAGGCTACCATGCGAAAGGTTTATCAGCTGCAGACAGAAAGGGCTAAAGCCGAAGAGGTGTCGAATTGTCCTTATTGCGCCATCGGACATGATGCCAACCGCCAGCGCATCTGGAAACTGGAAGAAATGGATGCCGACCACGTGACAGCATGGAGCAAAGGCGGAGCAACAACAATTGAGAACTGCCAGATGCTCTGCAAGACGCACAACAGGGCGAAGGGCAACCGATAGAAAAGATGGAATTAGCGCCAGCGGGTGGATTGTAAGAAAGAATTTTCATTATTATAGAACATACCTATAAAGAAAAAGGGGCTGACCTCAAGTCGAGGCAGCCCCATGTTTGACGTTTTTTTCTCTGTCAATCCGTTATAGCCCCGACGATGTCGGTGACGGAGTCGATGGCGTGGCTGTCGAGCCAGGCGTTGATGCCGTCGCGCACCTTCAGGGTCACGGCGGGGTCGATGAAGTTGGCGGTGCCTATCTGGATGGCGGTGGCGCCGCACATGAGGAACTCAAGGGCATCCTCGGCTGTCATGATGCCGCCCAGGCCGATGACGGGAATCTTCACCGCGTGGGCCACCTGCCACACCATGCGCAGGGCTACGGGCTTGACAGCGGGGCCGCTCAGTCCGCCGGTGCCGATGGAGAGCACGCGGCGGCGGCGCTCTATGTCGACGGCCATGCCCATGAGGGTGTTGATGAGCGACACGCTGTCGGCACCGCTGGCCTCTACGGCGCGGGCTATCTCGGCAATGTCGGTGACGTTGGGCGAGAGCTTGACGATGAGCGTCTTGTGGTAGCGCTCTCTGACGGCCCGCACCACGCTCTCGGCTCCCTGGCAGGTGACGCCGAAGGCCATGCCGCCCTGGCGCACGTTGGGACACGAGATGTTGAGCTCGATGGCGGGAATGTTGTCCAGCTCGTCTATACGTGCTGCGCACTCGGCGTAGTCCTCTGGAGAAGAGCCGCTTACATTGACTATCCAGCGGGTGTCGATGTCCTTCAGCTGGGGGTAGATGTGGCGGCAGAAGTAGTCCACGCCCTTGTTCTGCAGGCCCACGCAGTTGAGCATCCCCATGGCGGTCTCGGCCATGCGGGGGTAGTCGTTGCCCTCGCGGGGATTCAGGGTGGTGCCTTTCACGATGACGGCTCCCAGCTCTTCAAGCGGCACAAAGTCTTGGAACTCAAGTCCGTAGCCAAATGTGCCTGAAGCTGTCATGACGGGGTTCTTCAGCTTCAGCGCGCCCCCGATGTTTACTTCTAACTTTGCCATAGCAGTTCGTCGGTGTTAAACACGGGGCCGTCCTTACACACGCAGAGGTTGCCCCGCTTGGTCTTTTCTACACAGCAGAGACAGGCTCCCAGCCCGCACGCCATCATGTTCTCGAGCGATGCCTCGCAGGTGATGCCTTTCTCGCGGGCCAGCCGTGCCACGGCCTTCATCATCGGTGTGGGGCCGCAGGTGTAGATGTGGCTAAAGTGTTCCTTGTCGAGCACGCTGTGCTGGGTGACGAAGCCTTGCTCTCCTGCCGAGCCGTCCTCGGTGGTGACGTATACACGCCCGTAGAGGCGGAACTCGTCGGTCAGCAGCAGGTCGCTATCGCGCCGGGCGCCGAGCAGGAAGGTGGGCTCTGTGCCGCTCTGTCTCAGCTGTGCGCCGAGGTAGAATAGGGGAGCGACGCCTACGCCGCCGCCAACTAAGAGGTAAGAGTTGAGTGGTGAGGGGTGATGGGGCAGGGTGAAGCCGTTGCCCAGCGGGAGCACGCAGTTCAGGCGGTCGCCGGGCTGGAGCGAGGCCATGCAGCGTGTGCCTTCGCCCACAATGGCCACGAGGAGCCACAGTTCGTTCTGGGCGGTGTCGACGTTGCAGATGGAGATGGGCCGCCGCAGGAAGGTCGATGGCGAGCCGTCAACGCGCACCTCGGCGAACTGTCCGGGCAGCATCGGTGGCAGGGGCTGATGCTCGTCGGTGAGGCGCAGCAGCACGTAGCGCTCGTGGACACGCTGTGCCTGTCTGACGGTGAGGTCTAAAATGTGTTTTTTCATCTATGATACTATAAGCCCCCTAAGTTCCTGCCGTGGCACGAAGTTAGGGGGCTAAATAGAGTTAGTGGCTTACTTTACCTTTTCAACGATGGCCTTGAAGGCTTCGGGGTTGTTGAGTGCGAGGTCGGCAAGCACCTTGCGGTTGATCTCGATGCCGGCCTTTGTCAGGGCACCCATGAGCTTGGAGTAGCTGATGCCCTCCATGCGTGCTGCGGCGTTGATACGCTGAATCCACAGTGCGCGGAAGTTGCGCTTCTTGGTGCGGCGGTCGCGGTAGGCGTAGGTGAGACCCTTCTCCCAGGTGTTCTTTGCTACTGTCCACACATTCTTGCGGGCTCCGAAGTAGCCGCGGGTGAGCTTGAGGATTCTCTTGCGTTTTGCTCTTGATGCAACGTGATTAACTGATCTTGGCATAGTTTTCTGTTACTTTAAATGTTAGACAATAGGTGAATGTTAGCGGAGACACAACAGGTCGCGTACCTGCTTCATGTTGGTCTTGTCGACGATGCTGTAGCCCTGCAGATTACGCTTCTGCTTCTTGGTCTTCTTCGTCAGGATGTGGCTGTGGTAGGCGTGATGTCTCTTAACCTTACCCGTACCGGTGAAGGCGAATCTCTTCTTTGCACCGGAGTTTGTCTTTACTTTTGGCATTTTTTTAACTGTTTAATTGTTTGATAATTTATTAAAGCGATGGCAACGCATATACCGGGCGCAGCGCATCTTATGTTTCTGATTTCGATTTCTCGATGCTTTCGCTATTTCGTTATATCGTTATTTCGTTATATCGTTATATCGTTATATCGATATATCGAGATGACGATATTACGATATCACGGCATTGCGATATTTCAATCCTCTGTGTCTTCCGTGAGGGCCTTGAGGGCCTCGGCGCTTATCTTGGCGTTGGCTAAGAGTCCGCCGTTGGCAGGGGTGTCGGCGTCGATGTCGGCGATGGGCTGTGGAGCGTTCTGTGGCGCTTCCTTCTGGTCGGCGGCCGTTGCCTCTCTGTCGCGGGCCTGCTGGCTCTTCTTGGCGACGCCAGCCTTCTTGGGGGCCAGGTAGAGGAACATTTTCTTTCCCTCCAGATTGGGCATGGACTCCACCTTGCCGCAGTCCTCCAGGTCGTTGGCGAAACGCAGCAGCAGTACCTCGCCCTGCTCCTTGAAGAGGATGCTCCTGCCCCTGAAGAACACGTAAGCGCGCACCTTGTTGCCCTCTTCGAGGAACTCGCGGGCGTGCTTCAGCTTGAACTGGTAGTCGTGCTCGTCGGTCTGAGGCCCGAAGCGAATTTCCTTCACTTCCACCTTCACCTGCTTGGCCTTCATTTCCTTCTGGCGCTTCT
>CAMPCG010000319.1 GCA_946644025.1 uncultured Prevotellaceae bacterium
GGCATAGAACTTCAGGGCGTTACCGCCGGTGGTAGTCTCGGGGTTGCCGAACATCACGCCGATTTTCTCGCGCAGCTGATTGATGAAAATACACGTGGTGTTGGTCTTCGAGATGGTCGAGGTGACCTTGCGCAGGGCCTGGCTCATCAGACGGGCGTGCAGGCCGACGGCAGAGTCGCCCATGTCGCCCTCAATCTCCTTCTTCGGCGTCAGTGCGGCGACGGAGTCGATGACGATGATGTCGATGGCTGCCGAACGGATGAGCTGGTCGGCAATCTCGAGAGCCTGTTCGCCGTTGTCGGGCTGCGAGATGAGCAGGTTGTCGACGTCGACGCCCAGCTTGGCAGCGTAGAAGCGGTCGAAGGCATGCTCAGCGTCGATGAAGGCAGCGATGCCGCCGGCCTTCTGTGCCTCGGCGATAGCATGGATGGCGAGAGTGGTCTTACCGCTCGACTCTGGGCCGTAGATTTCAATGATGCGGCCTTTGGGGTAGCCTCCGACGCCGAGGGCGGCGTTCAGGCCGATGGAGCCCGTGGGTATGACTTCCACATTCTCTATTTTCTCTTCGCCCATGCGCATGATGCTGCCCTTGCCGAAGTCTTTCTCAATCTTCGACATGGCGGCCTGCAGGGCTTTCAGTTTCTCCTGTTGCGGGGTGAGGGCCTCGCCCTCGGTTTCTTTCTTTGCCATATTCTAAATACTTCTTATAGTTTCTTGCGTGCAAAGTTACGAAGAAAAATGCAAACTGCCAAGCGATTTGCCGGTTTTTGTTGGCATCAATTCCCAGCGCACTGTGCGTGACGTGAAAATCAGAGGTTCTTCTTCGGGTAGAGGGCGTCCCACCAGGAGGGGTCGTCCTTGAGCCAGCGCTGGAACCAGGCCATCTGGGTGGCAATCCACTTCAGCTTCTTGTGGTAGTCGAGCACGTGGTGGTTCTCGCCCTGCACCTCAACGAGTGCCACCTCGCGTCCCAGGAGCTTCAGGGCGGTGAACATCTGCAGACTCTCGACGATGGGCACGTTGGTGTCGGCCGTACCGTGGAGCAGCAGCAGGGGCGTGTGAATCTTGTCGGCATTGAACAGCGGTGACTGGTCGACGTAGAGCTGGCGGTGGCTCCAGGGGTAGCTGTTGGCCATCGACACCTCGCTGTAGTTGTAGCCCCAGTAGCCTTCGCCCCAGTAGCTGGTGTGATTGCTGATACCGGCGTGGCTGACGGCGGCCGCAAAGATGTCGGTGACGGTCTGCAGGTACTGCGTCATGAAGCCGCCGTAGGAGGCTCCCATGCAGCCTATCTTCTCCTTGTTGATGAAGGGGTGCGTGGCGCAGAGCTGCTCGACGCCCTCGATGATGTCCTCGGCGGGGCCGCGGCCGGCGGTGTTGACGTGGCGTGAGGCCCACTCCTGACCAAAGCCTGTGGCACCGCTGGGCTGCAGGATGTAGGCCACGTAGCCCAGGGAGTTCCACAGCTGCGGAGCGTAGGGCGACTCAAAATAGCGCGATACGGGCGAACAGCCGCCGTAGTAGTAGACAATCATGGGGTACTTCTTTGTGGCGTCGAAGTTGCGGGGCAGGTAGAGGCGGCCGTAGACGGTGTCGCCCCGCGAGTTCAGGTAGTTCCAGTCCTGGCAGGTGCCCACTTCGGCATCGGCGATGGCCGTCAGGCCGTCGAAGAGCTGTTTAGAGTTTAGAGTTGAGTGTTTAGAGTTTAGAGTTGAGTGTTTAGAGTTGAGCGATGAGTGTTTAGAGTTGAGCGACTTCAGCTGGGCGACGTAGGCAGAGGCGGGAGCCATCGTGTCGTAGGCCAGCCAGGCAAGGGTAGGCGACTGGCGGGCGAGGTCCCAGCGGTAGATGTAGTCGCCGCTGAGGGGCAGCTGGCTGATGGCCTTGGTCTTGGGGTTGAGGCTGAAGAGTCGCACATAGTCGCGGTCTTCGGCCGAGAAATAGATGTTGCCGTCGGCCGCAGACCACGTGAAGTTTGTCACCGAGGGGTCGAAGTCGCGCGTCAGCGGCGTTACCTCATGTGAGGCAATGTCGAAGAGGAACAGCTCGTTCTCGGTGGCGCTGGGGGTGACGTCGGCCGGCAGCTGGCAGCCGATGCGGTCGAAGGCCTCGGGGTTGCCCATGAAGAGCAGCTGTGTGGCGTCGGGCGAGAAGCGCCCCATGCCCAGGAAGCCCTCGCAGCGCAGCAAGGTGTCGACCTGCAGAGTCTGTGCATCGATGATATAGGCGTCCACCACCTCCGTAGGGCGTTGCGACAGGCGTGAGTAGGATGTGCCGACGAGCAGCCGCCGGCCATTCTGTGAGATGTCGTACAGATATTCGCCCTTGTGGCCGAAGGTGATGCGCTGGCAGAGCCCGGTGGCGAGGTCGTACTTGGAGAGATAGCTGCGTGAGCGCCAGCCTGGCTGACGATCGTCCATCTCGAGCACCTGGAACACCTGCTCATCCTCCTTGGGACCCTCCTCCTCGGTACTGATGATGAGGTAGTCCTCGGTGGGACTCATGGTGAAGCTGCCCTTCGGCAGGTTGGCTGTCAGCAGCGAGCGCTGGCCCGTCAGCGGGTCGACGCGGTAGAGGCGGCGCTGGCCGTCAGTGGTCTCCTCCTCGAGCCAGGCCTTGGAACGCGGCATCCACTGGTGCATGGCAGGCAGCGTCTTCAGCGTCGCCCCGCTGCGAGCGTCGCGCAGCTCGTAGGTCCACTGGCTCTTGCCGTCGGGCGTGGTGTTCTGGAAGGCCAGCGTGATGAGTGAGCCGTCGGCCGAGAGTGCTGCGCTGCGCACGCGGAGACCGTCGGTTAGGTCGTGCATGCCGTAGGGGTGGCGCCGCTCGGTCGTAGTGACGACGGGCTGGCTGGCGTCGATGCTGATGCGGACGGAGTCGCTGTCGGTGCTGGTGGTGAGGAAGCGTATGTCGACGGTGTGGTGGTCGGGCGTGAGGCTCAGCTGGGCTGTCTCCTTACCGTCGACGTAGGTCTTGGCGTGCTTCAGACCCTCAACCTTCAGCTGGCCCGTGACGTAAGAGGCGTTGTTGACGTAGAACGTCAGCGTGCCCACGGCGAGGCCGCTGCCCGTAGCGGGCAGGCGGTCGGCAAGGGTGAAGTGCTGGCGGGCCATTGCGGGCTGCAGGGGCAGAGCACTTAAGAGCGACGATTCGTCGAACTTCTTTCCGTTGACATCGACGGTGTCAATCGTGGCGGGGCGGGTCACGCTGTAAGGTCCCGTGATGAGGAAGTCGGTGACCTGCGTAACGTGTTGAGCCTGTGCCGTAAGGCCCAGGCTCAACATGAAGGTTGCTATGATGGTTGTCTTCATTCTTTAGCGGCATTAGCGGCATCAATGGCCTTGATCTTTTCGCGCACCAGCTGCAGGTCGTCCTTCAGCTTGAGCACCTTGCGGTTCATCTCGTCGATGAGCGAGTTGCCCTTCTTCGAGCTGACGCTGAGGAAACCGAGGTTGTTCTCGTAGGTCTGAATCTCCTGCTTCAGCGTCTCGTACTGGCGCATCAGGCGGGTGCGCTCGTTGTCAAGTGCTGCCTCGCCACGCTCAGCCACCTGCTTCAGGTTCTGCTTGAAGTTGTTCAGGCGGCGGCGTGCCACGCTGATGTTCAGGTCCTTGTAGAGCTTGTCCAGCACCTCGTGGTACTCGTTGTAGAGTTTGTCCTTCTCCTTGAAGGGCACGTGGCCGATGGCGTTGTACTCCTCGACGAGCTTCTGCACCTTCTCCTGCAGGTCGTCGCCAGCCT
>CAMPCG010000320.1 GCA_946644025.1 uncultured Prevotellaceae bacterium
GCTCGGTGCCGGTGGTCATGTTGCCCCACTGGTCGTTGCCGCCCAGCTGCAGCTTGCAGCCGTAGTGCTGGTAGAGGTAGAGGAAGTCGTAGCCCTGGAGCAGCTGGTAGGTGAACTCAGTGAACGACAGTCCGTCGCGGGCAGTGCCGTTGAGGCGTTGTTGCACGCTGTCCTTGGCCATCATGTAGTTCACTGTGATGTGCTTTCCCACCTCGCGGGCGAAGTCCAGGAAGGTGAAGTCCTTCATCCAGTCGTAGTTGTTCACCATCATGGCAGCGTTGTCTTCCTTGCTCTCGAAGTCGAGGAATTTTGCCACCTGCTGCTTGATGCACTCCTGGTTGTGTCGCAGTGTCTCGTCGTTGAGCAGGTTGCGCTCCTGGCTCTTGCCGCTGGGGTCGCCAATCATTCCTGTGGCTCCTCCTACGAGGATGATGGGCCTGTGGCCGCAGTGCTGCAGGTGGCGCAGCATCATGATGCCACAGAGGTGGCCTATATGGAGAGAGTCGGCGGTGGGGTCAGTGCCCAGATAGGCGGTTACCATTTCTTTCTGCAGCAGTTCTTCAGTACCCGGCATAATCTGTGCCAACATTCCGCGCCAGCGGAGCTCTTCTACAAAGTTCTTTCTCATCGTTATGTGTGGTTAATTGTTTTCTTTTTGGGGTGCAAAGGTAGTGCTTTTCCCCGTCATGGCCAAATTTTCGAGGGGAAAATCTCCGTTGTTGGAAAAAATGTCATTCCATTAAGCCTTTATCGGACAGTTTGTATTAGGGTATCAGGAACTTCATAATGCCGTACATCAGCTTGCTGCGCATTTCCTCGTCGGCGATGCACTCGAAGGGGAATCCCATGACAAATGTTCGGTAGTCCTTTCCCTGATAGGCCACGGCGGCGCTGGTACCGTCGGCATAGACCATTGCGGGGAATGTCTGTTGAGGGTTGGCCGATGCTGCGGGCATGAGTACGTCGGTGTGGTGGGCGGCATAGTGCTGCTCATTGGGCTGTCGGTAGATGTCGAAGTGCTGGCCCAGTCCGCTGATGGCTGTCTGCCTGTCGCTGTTCGTCCCTTCATAGTTCACTTTCAGCACATTGGCCAGGAATCGCCGCTCCTTTTCCGCCCTCATGTCGCTGCCTATGTAGGCCCCGCTGACGAGCAGTCGGCCGCCGTGGGCAGTGTAGTCGCTGAGCAGCAGCTGCATGGTGGGGCTGAAGGTCTTGTAGGTCAGGACGCTATGCCCGTCGTCACACTCCAGTCCCAGCAGCAGGTCGACGGCGTCATAGCTCTTCAGGTGAAGGTCGTAGGCCTCTGCAGCCTGTGCCGACGCGCTGACAATGTTGTATCTTCCGGCGTTGCGTATGGCCTCGGCGTGGGTGCGTGTGTAGTCGAAGGTGTTGCCGGCTATGAACTGTCCCTCCAGGTCGTTGGTGGTGAAGCCCAGTCCTGTGGAGTCCTCAATACCGATACGCTTTTCGTCGAACACGCGCTGGTGTCCCAGCCATCCCGCCGTGCGTCCGTAGCTGACGCCCAGGTCTCTGTCGAGGTCGAAGCCCTGTCCCACGGTGGCAATGGCCGGCGAGGAGAGGCGGTGGAAGCCGTTGATGACGAGCACCGACTTCTTGGCCTTGGGGTTGTAGAGTGCCGTGAGCTCCTCGGTGGGGAAGCTCTGTCCGCCCTCGTTGATGGCCGTGACGCGGAATCGGTAGAGCACGTTTGGCACGAGCCTGACGTTGCACGACGAGCCGCGCAGCAGCGTGCCGTTGTCATAGCCGCCGCCGTCCATGGCCATGTAGAGCACATAGCCCGTGGGTGCTGCTTCGTGGGCCGAGGGGCTGCTGTCTATGATGCCCCGCCACGACAGGCACACTTCGTCTTTCTTCTCAGTAAACTCTATGTGGAAGCGGTCGGGGGGCAGTGGCTGCACGGTGCTGTTCAGACCGTGGCGGCTGTTGATATAGCCGAGCAGGGTCTTGTAGATGGAGCGTGCCAGGGTGAAGCGGAAGTTAGGGTCTTGCCCGTAGCGCATGTCGCCGAAGTTCTGGTGGGACATGGTCTCGAGGATGGTGCTGGGCACGATGGGCACGCGTGTCTCCGAGTAGTTGCGGTCGTAGAGTGCCCTTGCCTCCCAGTTGCCGTAGGTGTAGCTCAGGTCGGCCGTCACGTTGTCGAGCAGGCTGCTGGCCAGGTCATAGCTCATCATGCGGCTCTTCCCAGCTGCCAGGAGGCTGTCTCCCTTCTGTGTGGTGCAGATGCCCAGCGAGCCGTAGACTCCCAGGCCCGTGTCGGTGTGTCCCGCGTCGCTGTGTATGGCCAGTGACAGCTCTATGGGCACGCCGCAGCCTGTGCTGTCGGGGGCGAAGGCCGAGCCGCCACACAGGTGGTTGAGCATCAGCGAGCGCGTGTTGATGTCGTCGGCATAGTCGTTCTGTCCGTTCTTCGAGCTGTAGACGCTTTTCGGCATACCGGCCCACTGTGCCCAGTATCGTGCGCCCTCCAGGCATCGGGGCAGTCCGCTGGTGCGTCCTCCGCGCTCAATGTTGCCCATGCCTCCGCCGAAGCGCACGGCGTCGGTCGTCACCACGCCCTTTTGCTGGCTTTGGTTGGTGAGCACCACGCAGTTGCGCTCTGAGCAGCCCGCGTCGAAATCGAACGTGCCGAGGTACACCCACGTGCTGCCGCCCATCTGCTGGTTCACCGTGAAGTCGGTACTCTCGCCTTGGTGCCACACCGTGTAGTGGGCGTCGTCCACGCTCTCCTCCGTCGTCTGGTAGCTCACGTAGACGGCGTAACGACCCTTCTCGGGAATCTGCGGCTGGTAGCTTACTTTGCTCAGCCGCGACTTGCTGCGGGTGGTCTCACACTGGCGTGCCGTTCCGGCCACGAAGGGGTTGTCGCCCTCGCGGAGTGGGCCGCCGTGATAGGCAAAGCCCCGCGAGGGGGCGTCGGTCCATTCGTAGCGCAGGCTCTCCTCCCTATAATATATAAAAGATGTGTGGCCCTGGTCGTTGTCTACGATGACCTCATGGCGCTGCCAGTCGCGCTCGCGGGGGGTGAACACCACGGCCCCGGCGTTCTCCAGCATGGGGATGAGATAGGGCACGACGATGGTCTGGGTGAAGAGGTCCTCGGTCGTGCCGAAGAGGGCGGGGCGCTGCCATCGCCACTTGTCCTCGGCGTTGTCGTAGAAGCGGCCGTGGCTGGCCCAGAGGGCGATGTGGCGGCCTTCCAGTCCGTGCTCTATGTCGTAGGGGCGCGTGGCGCAGCTCACCCACGGCCTGCCCTCGTGGCGGGTGTCGCCCCACGTCAGCTGACCGAAGGAGGGACAGGCGGAAAGAAGGATAAGGATAGATAGTATAGCTCTTTTCACGAATGTCTTCAAAATTTTTGTGTGCAAAGGTATAAATAAACGGACGAACTGCCAAACAATCCGCCCGTTTTTTTTGATGCCCATAACGCCGCTTGCCGCTTACAGGCTGTTAATCTGTTCTATGGTGAGGCCAGTATATTTTGCTATTGTTTCCGGCGGTAGCCCGTCGGCTTTCATCCGCAGGGCAGTGTCCTTGGCATTAGCACGTTCGCCCTCCAGGCGTCCTTCCGCGCGTCCTTCCGCAAGTCCTTCTTCGCGTCCCTCCGCACGTCCTTTTGCAAGTCCTTTTGCAAGTCCCTCTGCACGTCCTTCTGCGCGTCCTTTCATTTCCGCCCCGGTGATGGCGTTAATCGTGTCGCGGAAGCGTTTCAGGG
>CAMPCG010000321.1 GCA_946644025.1 uncultured Prevotellaceae bacterium
GTCGTCCACGAAGAGGCGATACGACAACTTTTCAGGATCCATGAAGCGACCCTCTGTGTCGACCAGAGGCACCACGAACATCGCTACGTTCAGAGCGCCGCCGGCATACTCTACGAAGGCTATCACCGACGGGTCGGAAGGTGTGCCGGCATGCTCCTCATAGGGGCGCAGCTTCGGGCTGTGGAATATTTCGCCGCGTCCGTCGTTGGCGTTCAGCGAGGTGGTCAGCATGAGGGTCTGCGAAGTGGTAAACGTGCGGGTTTCCTCGTCGTAGTCGAACACCAGATCGCTGCCCGGCCACTCATATTTCCACGAATAGCCACCATATTCATTTTCCTCTTTCACGCCATCGATGCCGCAGAAGTAGAAGGCAAAGGCTCCACCGATGCCAGCCATCTGGGCGGGGAACACCACCTTGCCGTCTTCCTTGTAGCCGCGAATCCAAGAGTCGGCGAGCTTGCTTTCAGTCACCTTCCTCATGTACACATCATTGCCGTAGAAGCCCACTTCCATCAGGTGGCCGTAGTCTTCATTCTCCATCGAGAACGCCTCGGTCTCGAGGTCGGCAGGCGGAGTAACCGGTTTCTCATCCAGATAAGTGAGCACCGTCTCATAGTCAAGATAATAGCTCCACTCGCCATCGTAGGAATCCGTATAGACGAGGCCCAGTCCGTCGAATATCGATGCGTCGGGGTCGCCGCTGGTGCCGTTAAGAATCAGCTTGTCGCCGTCAATCGTGAACGTCACGCTGCCTTTCGTGTCTACCGTGTACTTGTTGATGTCGCCGTCCACCTTCACGCGGGCCAGGCGCATGCCGTAGTTGCCGTCGTCGAACCAGTGGACCATCTGGCCGAGGGGCACGGTGATGGTGTTGCCCTCCACGCTGCCTTCCACCCAAGTGTAAGTGGTGGCATGCGAGACGATGTTCTTCAGCCAGCACGTCTTGCCGTCCTCACTGAACACTACTTCCTCCACGATGCCGGCCTGGCTCTCCTTGATGAAGAAGATGGTGGCATAGGTTGCACCGCCATCGCGCACGTAGATGCGATACTCGCCCTCGGGCTGGTCGCGGATGATGCCGTGCTTGTCGGCGGTTACTTTCGAGACGGGAGTCAGCTTTGGACTCGGTTTTGCGATCGTTGTGGCTTGCGCCGATGCCGTTACGGAGAACAGCATGGAAAGTACGGAAAGGATGATTGTCTTCATTATCTTATAACTTTTTTACCATTAACAATATATATGCCACGCATAGCCCGATGGGCAGCATTCAACTCACGCCCCTGCAAGTCGTACGACCTGCCGTCGGCCCGTTGAAGCTCGTCGTCGGAAGGAATCTCGCTGATGCCGTCGGTCTCGCTACTGACGCCCACCTTGTCGGCATTGACGGCCTCGCCCGTCGTCGTGTCGATGAGCACCACTACGGGGCGCAACTTAGTCTTGTCCTGCACCAGCTCATTCTCCGTCACGTCGAAGACGTATTTGTGCTCATAGCCCTTGCCGCCTTCCACCGAGCCGGGCAGCGTCCCCTCCATTGCAAGTGCACGCGAGTTAGAGAGCTGGATGGCCACGTCGTTGTACTCAATGTTCTTGATGGGCGAAGACTGATTGGCAAAGACAGCCAGATAGGGGTCTTTCTTGGCCTCGGCATCGCCGGAGAGCGCGTTCACCTGCCACCAGTCGTTGGTGTCGCCTTTCAGGCCGTCGGCCGTCAGAATGTAGGTGAGCTGGTAGGGGCTGTTCTTGAAGTCGCGCACGAAGGTGGTCGTGGAAGTCACCTCAAGCTTCGTCTGAGCCTCGTCGGCCCATACGGCCTTCAGCTCGATGGATGCCGGAGCAATGATGTTCTGCCGACGCTTCCAGTCGTCCTTGATGCCCAGACTGCCACCATTCGTGCCGCTGAACGGATTGACGTTCAGCACGCGGTCGAGATAGCCGTTGGGGAAGCTGTTCACGTCGTTGGGATAGAGAGCGGTCACCTGCATGGGGTCGCCGTTGTGGAAAGCCACACCCACGAAGTCGTCGCCATAGAGCTTGTTCATACCCTCCATACCGGCCATACCGCGCGGACAATACTGGCACCAGGTGCCGGTGTATTCCTCCATGAGGGGCTTGTGCTTGGGATACTCCGAGAGGTAGGCCATCGAGAAGGTCGTGCCGGGGGCGGCATCTTCGTTGTCTTTGCCGTTCAGCTTCGTGACGACGACGTTCACCTCACGCGAGCCAGCTTCGCTCACTACAGGCAGCTGCACCTTGAGATTGGCCCGACGGCCATAGTAGCCACCCTTGAGCGACACGTTGACATGACGGTCGGCCTCTTCAGCGCGTTGGCCGTCGATGGCCACGTAGTAGTCAATGTTGGTGATGTCGGCCAGACCGTGATTCTCCAACTGAAGCGTGAGCGTGACCGACTTGCCCTTCAGCACATAGGTAGAGAGCTCGTCGGGCGGCAATACGGAGACGGCATATTCCTTCACCTGCGGCCCCTTCAGACGCACCACCATCGCATAGGCACCCGTCGAATAGTAGGCTGTCTCGGCCAGCTGACGCCATTTGCGCACGGAACGCGAAGTGTGTATATAGAGGTTGCCGATGTCCTCGCTCGAAACGCACATGATGGGACGCTTGTTGGGGTCGGCATCCTGCGACGCCACTACCGAGGGCACCGTCAGCGTGTAGCCGGCGTAGAGACCAGCCTCGGTGACGGTGTAAGGTTCGGCAAACGTCACTTCCACCCACTTGCCGTCGGCGGTGAATTCAGCCTCAGCAATGTCGGCCACATTCTTACCGCCGTCCAACGTCAGCTCGCTCGTCAGCCAAGCCTTGCAGTCGGTGACGGTGGCTCCTTCGTTGAGAGGCACGTTGATGCCTACTATCTGCATGCCAACCAGCGCAGGGTCCTGCAGATGCATCGCCACATCGTAGGTCTCGGCCTTCTGCGTGCCCATACCTTTCAGCGTGCCCGCGCCGGTATAGACTCCATAGAGAATTTCCTCCTGAGCCTGCATCGTGCAGACCGCCAGCAGGGCGAACAATAAGAGTAAAGGTTTCTTCATACTTTTTATTTAAATTAATAGTTATTATCAAATCTTCTGCAAAGATACAAAAAACGATGGAAAGCGCAAAGGAAATACGCGTTTTTCTTCACTTTCGAAAATCGGCCCCACACCATCCGTACGGGACGAGTGCAGGGCCGATTGTTTTTCACGATTTCTGCTATGAGCAAAAGCGTGTGCCACATCTTTTCTACTCTTCCAAACAGCGGTCGAGTTCGCGGGCAATGGCCTCCTTGTCGAGATGCTGACCTATGAAGACCAGCTTCTGCATGCGGTCGCCGTAGCGGTCGTCCCAATCGCGTTGCAAGCCCGGGTTCTGCTCCTTGAAGAGACGCAGCTCGTTTTCGGGCATCGTGGCGTACCACTGGCCGGCCTGACGAATGCTCACCTGCTTGCCGGCCTGCTCGAACACGTAGCACATATCGGGTTCGTCGTGGAACCAGCAGATGCCTTTCGCCCGAATAACGCCTTTCGGCCAGCGGCGGGCTACAAACTCATCGAACAATCCAAGGTTCAGAGCGGGGCGACGATAGTAGACATACGTGCCGATGCCATATTCCTCAGCCTCACCCTCATCATGATGATGATGGTGGTGGAAGCCCCCCTCCGACTCCCCCGAGGGGGAGGGATGGTGGTGGTGCTCATGATGCTCGTCATAATCATCATCGTGGTGATGAT
>CAMPCG010000322.1 GCA_946644025.1 uncultured Prevotellaceae bacterium
GAGCGAGTCCATGCTTACTATCTGCGCGTCGCCGGTGATGATACCCGGAGCCTCGTGGGCAAAGACGGGATTGCCGTCGTAGCGCTTCCAGTGCTTCATGTCGTTGCTCGTGGCTATACCTATGCGCTCGGCCTTCAGGTCGTTCGCGGGGTTGATGCCGCCGGCGTTGTAGAACATGAGGAAACGCTGGCCCGACAATTCTGGCGGCAGACCACTCATCCCTTCTCTCTTATCACTTCTCCCTTCATCACTTATCACTCCATCACTTATCACTTCATAGATGGTGCTCTTGTATTGCGTCAGCCGTTCCCACCATTGTGCGTCCTTGTCGGCGTAGCTTAGCAGCGGTTTCTTCTGCGTGTCCCATTGGTGGGCAGTGCCGATGTCACCCTTGGTGCTGGCCAGCCCGATGCTCAGCGGTGCCTTGACGGCCTCGTAGCCCGTGCCGGGTCCGCCGATGTAGGTCATCCAGTGGCGCCCTTTGAAGGTCTGCATCTCGTAGGTGCCGCCCCACGTCCAGTCCACGAGGGCGGGGAAGCCTCCGCGCTGGTTGCAGTCCCAGAGGTCCGACTGCCGCGCTGGAAGCGTCAGGACGCGGCCCAGCGTGCGCCACTGCAGCAGGTCGTCGCTCTCGGCCAGCCAGGTCTCGTAGCCGCGGCCGTCGGTGCCGTCCTTGCCGTCGTAGCATACGTAGGTCATCAGCCATCGGCCGTCGTGGCGGAACACGGTGGGGCAGTCGTACTTATGGAAGTTATTCGTCGGGGCCACGACGAGACCGTACTTGTAGGGGGTGCGCACTTCCTGGTAGACGGCCTGCATCACGTCGGGCGCGACGTCAGCCGAAGCGTTCAGCGAGCAGCAGTAGCTGATAATCAGGGACAGGAGTATTCTTTTCATGGTATATGTCGTTTACTTTTGGAAGAGCCAGTCCACCTCGTCGCCGGCGCCTTGCAGTCCTGCGTCGCGCGGACGGATGGCGTCGGCGGTGAAGCCCAGCACGGTGATGATGCCGCGTGGCAGTCTTACGGTGTTCCGTCCGGCGTGCAGGTGGTAGGCATGGACGTTCACCGGAGGCATCTGCTTGATGGCCACGCCGTTGGTGAGCACCGGTTCGGCCTGTCCGTACTCGTTGCCGGTGGCGTCGGTCTCGAGCTTCGGCGGCTTGGCCCATTTGGGGTCGTCGTCGTTGAAGAATCCCACGAGCATCTGCACGGGCCTCTCGCACTGGAAGGACACCGTGGTGCCGACGATGCGGGTGCTGTCGCGGTTGAGCACGAGTGGCCTCATCATCGACAGCTCCGGGGCGAGGGTGTCGACGGGCGTGTCGGGGCGGTTCTCAAAGAGGAGCGTGCCTTTCTTCAGGGGTGAGGGGTGGGGGGCGAGGGGTGAGAGCAGGGTGACGTCGGCGGGCATGGCGGGACGGATGAGCTCGTCGGTCTGTGCCCTGGGGTGCTTCAGCCGGTCTATGTTGGCCTTCAGCGCCTCCAGCTCCTCTTCGTAGACGGGGAGCATCTCGCGCCAGGTCTTGAAGTGTCCGTCGTCGCCGCCCACGGGTATGCGCCGCTGTGCCGTCTGCATGGAGTTGGCGTAGAGGTAGGTGCTGTCGGTGAGGTCGGCCAGCCGGCGCCAAGTCTGCACGCTCTGTTCCAGGAGGGGTACGGCGGTGTCGAGACAGGCCAGGTCTTTGGTCCACTTGTAGCGCAGCACGTGGTATGCGGCCAGCACCTTCTGCCGGAACGACTCTGCAAAGAGCTGGTAGCAGCGCATGTCGTTGCCAATGCGGCGCAGCTCGTCGGCGCCCGTCGGGGCCTTGGCCGAACGCATGGCGGCGTCGATGGCCTCGACGGCTCGTCGGCCGTGGTCGGCACACTGCCGGGCGATGTCCAGTGGCAGCTCGCCGCTGTGGGGGATGCCGTAGTGCTCGTACTCCACGTAGTCTATGAGCTTCTCGCCCATGGGTCCGCAGCTCTCGTAGAAGCCGGGGTAGATGTTGAACTTATAGGGGTTCACCAGCTGCGCCATCTTCATGCCCAGGAGCAGCGTCTGGCGGTTGCCCTCGGTGATGCCGAAGCGTCGCAGCAGCTTGGGGGCTATCTCGCCGGCTTCGTCGTAGGCACGGAGCAGCTGCCGGGCGGCGACGCTGTCCAGGGCGTAGCGGCTGGCCAGCACCTGAGTCCAGTAGCGGTGGTCGTCGGCGCGCTGGTCGTTCCAGGCGTAGCGTCCCCAGGCGCGATACCACATCCAGTCGCGGTCGGTCTGCAGCAGCCGCTGTCCGTGGGGCAGCCGGTCGGCGGTGTAGGGCCAGTCCCAGTAGGAAGCCTGGGGGTAGAGGTGGAGCCCGCGCGAGTTGTGGACGGCGTGCATGGCCCCGACGGCTTTCTGTATGAAGGCCGGCGACGACCATCGCCACGGCTCCAGGTTGGCCAGTATGTGCACGTTGTCTATATGCACCGGTGCTGCCTCGGCCAGCTGGCGGTGGGTCTCGCCCCAGGGTCCGCCGGGCTCGTAGGTGGTGAGGCTCTCGCCCGTGTATTTCGACATGGTGTAGACGTTGGGGTAGAGCTTCAGCGCCTCGGCGAGCACGCGCGGCCCGTCGGTGTCGTGAGAGCGCAGCACGATGGGCGGGAGCGCTGCGGCCCCCTCTTCGGGAGAGGGGTGGGGAAGGCTCAGCCCCTCTAAGATGCCGGGTATGATGGTCTTGGTCATCCACTCCACGTCGTCGTCGATGGTGGCCATGGCCTCGCCCAGGCAGACGAGCAGACCCACGTTGGGATACTTGCTGACGAAGGCGGCTATCGACTTGCGCGTGTAGTCGCTCACGAGCGGCGTGATGGGCCGGTGGCGGTCCTGCGTCTTCAGCCCGTAGTGGTCGGCGAAGGGCTTGCTAAGTATAATATTGTAGAACATCTGGATGACCCAGATGCCCCTGCGCCCGGCCTCGCGGGTGATGAAGTGGTACATCTCCTCGTTCTGACGGTAGGTCTCCTCGTCCACCTCGAGGGCGAAGGGATAGTCCTCGAGCCTGACGAGCGAGGCGAAGGGGTGGCCGTTCCAGAGGTAGAGCGAGTTGAACTTGCACTCCACCATCATGTCGAGGTAGCGCAGCCACGCCGCCTTGTCGTAGAACCAGGGGAAGTTCTCCCTTGTGTAGGGATATTCGTAGACGGCATGTCCGGGCAGGTAGACGGTCTTCTGCAGTCCGATGCACGTGCCGCGCATCACCATCTGCGGTGCTTCGCTAATGGTGTCCACGTCCAGCCGCTGCTGCTGCCTCACCTGGTCGGCATACTCCACGGCGCCGTAGATGATGCCCCTCGCGCCGCTGGCCGTGATGCGCGTCACGCTCTCGCCCGACGGCACAATCTGGTAGGCCTCGCTGCCAGCCGTAGCAGCGGCGGCGTCCAGATCCAGCACCACCCGGTGGCCGGAGCCCTGCTCTACCTGGTAGCCCAGCGCGCCCAGCTTCTCCTTCAGATACTCGGCGGCATAGAGTTCCTGCTCGGTGGCACCCGACCCCGTCACCACACTGACCGTCTGAGACCGTAGCGAAGAGGCGCACACGGAGAGCAGCATCAGGCATACTGTCCTGCAAAGAAATGTTGTCATGATTCTTATAACTAAGCAGTAGGAGGCGACGTGTCTCACGTCGCAACAATCTGCAGGATTGCGACGTGAGACACGTCGCCTC
>CAMPCG010000323.1 GCA_946644025.1 uncultured Prevotellaceae bacterium
GGACGGAAGAAGATTCCTGGGATGCGTTGACGGACGGGATGTATGGCGATATGCCGAGTAATCCTATGGAGTACGATGCGATGATGGATGCGATGGGATTCTAAATAGTTGACGTCATGGAGAAGCAAGTACAGCGGATGTTCTCAAAAGAATTGGAGCAGTTCCATTGCTCCATTCTTTTGGACGAGGTGAAGGAGAATGTGCGCAAACTGAAGGCGTATGGAGTGGACGATGCCGAGATTGTGGCAGCGATGAACGAGGAGGAACTGTTTCCGCAGTTGGTGGTGACAGAGGACTACAAGGTCGTGCTGGCAGACGGAGCGAATACGGAGGTGAAGATGGAACCACTGGTAAAGGCAGTCTACCTGCTGTTCCTCTCGCATCCAGAGGGAATCGTGTTGAAGTGTCTTCCTGACTACAGAAAGGAATTAACGACCCTGTATCTGATGTTGAGGCCGTACGGTATGACGGACAGGGTGATGCAGAGCATCGAGGACGTGACAAATCCGATGCTGAACTCCATCAACGAGAAATGTGCCAGAATCAGGAAAATATTTGCCAGATTGCTACCCAAAAGTGTCGCAAGGTACTACGCTATTTCTGGCAAGCGTGGCGAGGCAAAGAAGATAGATTTGGTGCGGGCCAATGTGGTGTGGAAGTGCAAAATGCCAAATCCGCAAGGCTTGTGATGCGGAATTATTAGGCTCTAATGATAAAAATGATTATCTTTGCAACCAAATTCTGTAGATATGACGACAACGATATTGATTTTGGTGGTCTTCGGGCTGTATGTGCTGTTCTGCTACTATAAGGGGCGGGATGGTGAAGCGGAGAATGATAACGACGAGCGTGAACAAGAAACGGAGGGAAAGGAATTGCTGCGTATCCCAACCAGGACGCTCGTCATGCGGACGTTGCGGACAATGGGGTGCGAGCCTGTGGTGGACGATAGGAATGGGTTCATCTGCTTCGTCTATCAGGGTGAAAACTTCAGGATAGAGGCAGACAATGATTGCCTGAACATTAATGTGTATGACCTGTGGTGGCACTCGCTTTCTATGGATGCAGATATAGAAGAATTTGCGTGGTTGCAGAAAGCGGTGAATCTGGTTAACGGCTCGGCAAACTGTACGGTTCTCTATACCCCCGATCAGGAAGCAAAGATGATTGGTGTGCATTCGAAGAAGAATATCCTCTTCATATCTCAGATTCCTGACCTTGAGCAGTATTTGATGGCTGCACTTAATGACTTTTTCAAGGTTCAGCGGGAGGTGCTGACGGAGATTGAGAAACAGAGAGCAAAAGCTATAGCGGGTCACGGGGTCTGACCCCGTGACCCGCTCGACGTGGCACGCCTACTTCACAATGAGGGTGCCGGTGAGACCCTTCAGGGCTTCGCGGGCTTTCTCGAGTGAGGTGATGAGGGCGCGGCCGTTTTGGGTGCTCTCAACGAAGCTGATGCATGACTCGACCTTGGGGAGCATGGAGCCGGGGGCGAAGTGTCCCTGACGGATGTACTCGCGGGCCTGGCTGACGGTCATCTGGCTGAGATCCCACTGGTTGGGCTTCTTGTAGTTGATGGAGACGCGGTCGACGGCAGTGAGGATGACGAGCATGTCAGCCTTCAGGTCGAGGGCGAGCTTGGCGCTGGCGCGGTCCTTGTCGATGACGGCAGCGACGCCTTCGTAGTCGCCGGGGCCGTTCTCGATGACGGGGATGCCGCCACCGCCGACGGTGATGATGACGTTGTGCTGGCTAACGAGTTGTTCCACCACTGGCAGTTCGACAATCTTGACGGGTATGGGCGAGGGTACGACGCGGCGGTAGCCACGGCCGGCATCCTCGACGAACTTGTAGCCCGTCTCACGGGCCATGCGCTCGGCATCGTCCTTAAAGTAGAACATACCGACGGGCTTCGAGGGGTTCTGGAAGGCCGGGTCGTTACGGTCGACCACCACTTGGGTGACGACGCTGGCGCAGTTGCGCTCAATGCCGCGGCGCCTGAGCTCGCGTCCCACGGCCTGCTGCAGGTGGTAGCCGATGTAGCCCTGGGTCATGGCTCCGCATTCGGGGAAGGGCATCAGCGGGGTGCCGCTGCCGTTGTTGTGGGAGTATTCGAAGGCCAGGTTGACCATGCCTACCTGCGGGCCGTTGCCGTGCCCGATGACCACGTCATAGCCCTCCTCGACGAGGTCGACGATGGTAGAGGCAGTGTTCTTCACCAGCTGTAGCTGCTCTTGCGCTGTCTTGCCCAAGGCATTGCCGCCAAGGGCTATAACAAGACGTTTGTTCATAGTGATAAACCGATTAGTCAAGGAAAAGAAAAAAGAAAATTGAGAATGGCTCTTCAGACGAATCACCGCCCGCGGGCCAATTCTCAATTTTCAGTTTCCTGTTGTCTGTTTATTTCAGCGTGGCAAACATGACAGCCTTGATGGTGTGCATGCGGTTCTCGGCCTCGTCGAAGACCTTCGACTGCTTCGAACGGAACACCTTGTCGGTGACTTCCATCTCCTTCAGGCCGAACTTCTCGTAGATGTCCTTGCCGATGGTCGTCTCCAGGTCGTGGAATGACGGCAGGCAGTGGAGGAAGATGGCAGTGGGCTTAGCGTTGGCCATGACGGCGTCGTTCACCTGATAGGGGCTGAGGTGCTTGATGCGCTCTGCCCACAGCTCGGGAGCCTCGCCCATGCTGACCCAGATGTCGGTGTAGATGACGTCGGCATCCTTCGTGCCCTCTTTCACATCGTCGGTGAGGGTGATAGTGCAGTCGTTCTCCTTGGCAATGGCGCGGCAGGTGGCGACGAGATTCTCGTCGGGCATGTTCTCCTTCGGGCCGCAGGCTACGAAGTTGATGCCGAGCTTGGCTGAGACGACCATGAGCGAGTTAGCCACGTTGTTGCGGGCGTCGCCCATGAAGACCATCTTCAGGCCCTTATAGTGACCGAAGTTCTCCTCGATGGTGAGCACGTCGGCCAGCATCTGCGTGGGGTGGAAGTCGGTGGTCAGACCGTTCCACACGGGCACGCCGGCATACTTGGCCAGGTCCTCGACAATCTGCTGGTCGAAGCCGCGGTACTCGATGCCGTCGAACATGCGGCCCAGCACCTTGGCGGTGTCCTCGAGCGACTCCTTCTTGCCCATCTGCGACGAACCGGGATCGAGGTATGTGACGCCCATGCCCAGGTCGTTGCCGGCTACCTCGAACGAGCAGCGTGTGCGCGTAGAGGTCTTCTCGAAGAGCAGCACGATGTTCTTGCCCGTGAGATACTTGTGGGGTGTGTTAGTACGTTTGAGATGTTTGAAATCTTTAGCGAGCTCCAGCAGGTACTGGATCTCCTCTGTGGAGAAGTCGAGCAGTTTCAGGAAACTTCTTCCAGATAAGCTTCTTGGCATAGTAAAAAATTTTGGTTTTTAAAGGTTATTGAATTATTTGAGTGTGATTTCTTCGTGGGTCACCACGCGCTCGCAGTAGTGGCAGCGCAGGACGGTGGGCTCGCTGCTGACGACGTGGAAGTGGGTGGGCATGGGCTCGTTGTTGCAGATGCACTTGGGGTTGGTGCAGCGCACGATGTCGAAGAGGTCTTCGTCGAGCACCACGGCGTGCTTCTTCACCACCTCGTAGTTGCGGATGATGTTGATGACGGCATGCGGGGCAATGACGGCGATGCGGTTGAGTGTCTCT
>CAMPCG010000324.1 GCA_946644025.1 uncultured Prevotellaceae bacterium
CATGAACACCGAGTGGTCGTGGCCTTTGTTCTGCGCCGTTCCCGTCTTGCCGCAGGCGGCGAAGGGCAGTCCGGCCAAGGCTTTGCACGTGCCGCCGAGGGCTGCCGAGCGCATGCCCTGCACCACCTGTTCGTAGGCCCACTGCGGTGCCTTGCTCTCGCGGCGTGTGGTGTAGAGCGAGTCCAGCTGCTCGCCCTCGATCTTCTTGACGACGTGAGGCGTGATGAAGTAGCCGCGGTTGGCTATCGTAGCCCCGAGGTTGGCAATCTGCAGCGGCGTGGCCGTCACCTCGCCCTGCCCGATAGAGATGGTGACGACGGTCAGCGGGTTCCACCCCCGCTTGTAGCGGTTGTCGTAGAACTGTGCGTTGGGAATGAGGCCGCGGTTCTCGCCAGGCAGGTCGATGCCCAGCTTATAGCCGAAGCCCATGGACACCATGTAGTCGCGCCACGTGTTCATGGCATCCTGTATGGTGGGGTACTTCTGGCGGTTGGCCAGCATATAGTAGAGGCCCCAGCAGAAGTAGCCGTTGCACGATGTGGAGATGGCCGGCACCAGCGGCAGTGGCGAGCCGTGGCCGTGGCAGCCCACACGCAGACCTTTATAGATAAAGCCGCGGTGGCAGGGGTAGGCCGTCTGGGGCGTGATGGTGCTCTCGCCCATGAAGGTGAGGGCCTGCGTCGTCTTGAACGTCGAGCCCGGCGGATAGGTGCCCATGATGCTGCGGTGGTAGAGGGGCTTCCATGGGTCTTGGCTCAGCTCCCTGTGCGTCTGGGCGCGCTGGCGGCCCACCATCAGGCGGGGGTCGTAGCTTGGCGACGACACCATGCAGAGCACCTCGCCGGTCTTGGGCTCAATGGCTACGATGGAGCCTATCTTTCCCTCCATCAACCGTTCGCCGAGGGCCTGCAGCTTGAGGTCGATGGAGAGCGTCAGGTCCTTGCCGGCCACGGGCTTGCTGTCGAAGATTCCGTTCTGGTAGCTACCCTGTATGCGGCCGTGGGCATCGCGCAGCAATATCTGCACGCCCTTCTCGCCGCGCAGCTGTTTTTCGTACGACCGCTCCACGCCCTGTTTGCCGATGTAGTCGCCCGGCTGGTAGTATTCATCGTTCTCGATGTCGCCTTTCGACACCTCGGCCACGTCGCCCAGCACGTGGGCGGCGTAGGGGTAGTTGTAGCGTCGGACGCTGCGCCGCTGGACGTAGAAGCCGGGGAAGCGGAAAATCTTCTCTTGGAAGACGCTGAAGTCCTGGTCGGAAATCTGACTCATGAACAACTGCTGCGTGAAGCGTGAATAGCCTGGCTGCTTGGTGATGGCCTCCATGCGCTGCAGGAATTCCTCGCGGGTGATGCCCAGTGTCTGGCAGAACTCCAGCGTGTCGATGTGGTTCCGGGCCTCGTTGACAATCACCATGATGTCGTAGCTAGGCTGGTTGTAGACCAACAGCTCGCCGTTGCGGTCGGTGATGATGCCGCGCGAGGGGAACTCTATCTTCTTGAGGAAAGCGTTGGAGTCGGCGTTCTTCTTGTAGTCGTCGCTCATCAGTTGCAGGAAGAACAGCCGGACGATGTACGTCACCACAATCAGTATGGCCACGCCACCAATGACAAATCTGCGATATTCCAGTCCGTAGTCCTTCATCTCTTCACCCCCTCTAATGCCATCATCAGAATCAGAGTCAGCAGCGTGCTGCTCCCGATGCACAGCAGCAGGTGCTGCCAGTCGTAGAGGCGAAAGGCCTGCAGAGAGAAGAACACCGTGCAGAAGAGCAGCGTCAGCAGAAGGGCAAACAGCACGAACTTCCAGTAGCCTAAAGTGACTGTCGACACCTTCATGTCGGGCTCTGCATCACGGGGCAGAAACACCTCCAGCAGGTATGGCTGCAGGACTCCGATGAGCGTCATGGATGCTGCTGCCACGCCCGGCGTGTTGGTGAAGGTGTCCATGGTCAGACCCAAGGCGAAGTTCCAGAGCAGAGCCGCCCATTTGGGGTAGTTTCTGTGAAAGGTAATGGCGAAGTACACATAGAGCAGCGGCATGGCACAGTGGAAGAGCTCAATGCGGTTGAGCACCAATATCTGTGCCAAGGTCAGGATGGCAAAGAGCAGTAGTCGTTGCAGGGTGTCTATAGCCATGGATGTTTACCTTATTTTTGACTGAACGAGAGAGTCTTGTGCTGACTGGTTGAGAAGCTGGCGCTCTGCAGCTGCAAACGATTCGATGACGCTCACGTCACGCAGACGGCTGAAGTCGGTAGACAGTTCTACCTTCAGACGATAGGACAGGCCGTTGGAAGAGTTGTAGACGGCCTTGATTTTTCCGACGGAGATGCCGGGCGGGAAAATAGCCGAGAAACCGCTGGTCTCTACCCACTCGCCCTTGAGGAACTTGGCGTGGCGGGGGATGTCGTCGACGTAAGCCACCGCTGCGTCGCCGCCGTTCCAGGTGAGATAGCCAAAGTAGTCGCGGCCACGGACCGTGCAACTGATGCGTGACCGCTGGTTCAAGACAGGAATGACGATGGCGTAGTGCTGGCTGGCCATGTAGACGATGCCGACGATGCCGGTGCCGCAGATGACGCCCATGTCAGGGCGCACACCGTCGGCACGTCCGCGGTTGATGGTGATGAGGTTGTCGGGCGTGTCGATGGAGTTGGCGATGACCTTGGCTGCAATGAGCTTGCAGTCGTTGGCAAGGGCATGGTCGTAGACAGGCTTTGGCAGACTGTCGCTGACCATGCTGTCTATCTTCTCCTGGAGTGCATGGAGTCGTCGCTCCAGTTCCACGTTGCGCTGTTCGAGCTGTGCATTGCGGTCGGTGAGCGAAAAGAACTGCGTGACGTCTGACTGCCATTCGTAGACCTTTCCCGACACGCTGTTGGCTGATGATAGCCACACACTGCCCTGATAGCTGTTGTAGCGGAACAGCAACACCACACTGATGATTTCCAGCACGAGAAACATCATCCAGTGATAATACTTCAGAAAGAAATCAAGCAGGTTCTGCATTCAACGCCTCAACGCTCGTCGCTCAATATTCATCGCTCAACGCTCATCGCTTAACGCATCAGGAACCCGAGGCGGTCAACGTTCTTCAGGGCGATACCTGCACCCTTGGCGACAGAGTGAAGCGGGTCTTCGGGCACATGGAACGGAATGCCGATCTTACCCTCGAGGCGCTTGTCGAGACCGCGAAGCAGGGCTCCGCCACCGCTCAGGTAGATGCCGTTCTTGACAATGTCGGCATAGAGCTCGGGCGGCGTGTGCTCAAGGGCCGAGAGCACGGCGTTCTCTATCTTGGCCACGGTCTTGTCCAGACAGTGGGCAATCTCCTGGTAGCAGACGGGCACCTCCATCGGGAGAGCGTTGATGCGGTTCGGGCCATGCACGACATAGTCCTCGGGGGCATCGTTCCCCAGGTCGGTCAGTGCCGAGCCGACGTTGATTTTGATGCGTTCGGCCATGCGCTCCGACACCTTCACGTTGTGCTGGCGCGACATGTACTCCTTGATGTCCTCCGTCAGGTCGTCGCCGGCCGTACGGATGGAGTTGTTCGACACGATGCCGCCCAGGGAGATGACGGCAATCTCGGTGGAGCCACCGCCGATGTCGACAACCATGTTGCCCTCCGGCGCCTCAACGTCGATGCCCATACCGATGGCTGCTGCCATGGGCTCGA
>CAMPCG010000325.1 GCA_946644025.1 uncultured Prevotellaceae bacterium
GGGAGCGGCTGCGCCGTCGTTTGGTATACCTTGGACTTTTTAAAGTGGACTCACTCCTTTATCTCCTAACTCCTTTATCTCCTTTATCTCCTTTATCTCCTTTATCTCCTTTATCTCCTTTAACTCCTTTATCTCCTTTAACTCCTTAACTCCTTTAACTCCTTAAGAGATGAAAGAACTGGCATTGAAATACGGATGCAATCCGAACCAGAAGCCGTCGCGCGTGTTCATGGCCGACGGCACCGAGCTGCCCTTTGAAGTGCTGGGCGGCCGTCCCGGCTACATCAACCTTCTCGACGCGCTCAACTCGTGGCAGCTGGTGCGCGAGCTGCGCCAGGCCACGGGTCTCCCCGCCGCCGCGTCGTTCAAGCACGTCTCGCCCGCCGGTGCCGCCGTGGCTCTGCCCCTCGACGACACGCTGAAGCACATCTGCTTCGTGGCCGACATCGAAGGGCTCAACGACAGCCCCATAGCCTGTGCCTACGCCCGTGCCCGCGGCGCCGACCGCATGTCGAGCTACGGCGACTTCATCGCCCTGAGCGACACGTGCGACAAGACCACCGCCCTCATCATCAAGCGCGAGGTGAGCGACGGCATCATCGCCCCGGGCTACACCGACGAGGCCCTGCAGATACTGCGCGAGAAGCGCAAGGGCACGTACTGCATCCTGCGCATGAGCGAGGACTACCGTCCGGCTCCCGTGGAGACGAAGCAGGTCTTCGGCATCACCTTCGAGCAGGGGCGCAACGAGATTCGCCTCGACGACCCTGCCCTGCTGGAGAACATCCCCACGCAGAACAAGACCTTCACCCCGGCCGCCCGCCGCGACCTGATGATTGCGCTCATCACGCTGAAGTACACGCAGTCCAACTCCGTCTGCTACGTCAAGGACGGCCAGGCCATCGGCATCGGTGCCGGCCAGCAGAGCCGCATCCACTGCACGCGCCTGGCCGGACAGAAGGCCGACACGTGGTGGCTGCGCCAGCATCCTAAGGTGCTCGCCCTGCCCTTCCTGCCGGGCATACGGCGTGCCGACCGCGACAACACCATCGACGTCTACCTCTCGGAGGAGGAGCACGACGACGTGCTGCGCGACGGTGCCTGGCAGCAGTTCTTCACCTGCCAGCCCGAGGTGCTTACGCTACAGGAGAAACACGAGTGGATTGCCCGCAACACGGGCGTGGCGCTGGGCAGCGACGCTTTCTTCCCCTTCGGCGACAACATCGAGAGGGCCCACAAGAGCGGCGTGGAGTACATCGCCCAGGCTGGCGGCTCCGTGCGCGACGACCATGTCATCATGACGTGCGACAAATACGGCATCGCCATGGCCTTCACCGGCGTGCGTCTCTTCCACCACTAAGCTTTTACCAACTCCGCAGCTCCCGCTTACTTACGCTTATCCATAGTAAGCAGCAGCTTACCGACGAACGCTCCGTGCTTGCCGTTTTGGTCGACAGGCACGGGGCGTCCCTCTTTATTGTCGACATACTCCAGCTTTTCAAAATAGGTGTGCGAGTGCCCTCCCAGCACGAGGTCTATGCCGCTGGTGTTTTCTATCACTCGCTCGTCGGGATATTCCGTCTTCTGCCATCCCAGGTGGCTGATGCACACCACCAGGTCGCACTTCTTCTTGCCCTTCAGCAGGCCGACCATCCTCGTGGCCGTCTCCACGGGGTCGAGGAACCGCAGCGGCCCGTAGTTCTTGGTGAGCACCAGTCCCTCGAGCTGCGGGCAGAGGGCGAACACGCCAATCTTCACGCCCTTGCGCCTGATGATGACGTAGGGCTTGATGATGTCTTTCAGCTCCGTGTCGGCAAAGTCGTAGTTCGAGCACACGATGGGGAAGTTAGCCATTCGGAATATCCGTGCCATGTTCTGCAGTCCGAAGTCGAACTCATGGTTCCCGATGGTCGCGGCGTCGATGCCCATCCTGTTCATCAGCCCTATCTCCACATCGCCCTCGAACATGGTGTAGTAGCTGGAGCCCTGCGAGAAGTCTCCGCTGTCGAAGTAGAGCAGCCCCGGGTCCTTCCGCCGCTCCTCTTTGAGCATGGCTATGCGGCGCAGGAACCCGCCGCGCCCGGCCAGCGTGGTGTCGGCCAGGTTGGGGTTCAGCGGCAGTATACACGAGTGGGTGTCGTTGGTGTGCAGGATGGTGAGCTGCTTCTGCGCCGTACACAGTGTGAGGTGGGCGACGACCAGCGCTATCGTAACAATCAGTCTTTGCATAGATATAGGATGTCCTGAGTTAATAATTGGTGCAAAATTAAGCAATAATTTCCTAACGGCCAAATATTTTCCCCTTGAATCGTTTCTCATGTTAAAACTTTATCGTAACTTTGCAGCGCACTTGCGAAAGTAGGAGGCGACGTGTCTCACGTCGCAATCCAGCAGAATGTTGCGAAGTGAGACACGTCGCAATCCAGCAGAATGTTGCGACGTGAGACACGTCGCCTCCTACTGCAAAGCGATATAATAACTATCAGTTATAGAAGAAGCCATGAGACACTTCATCCTAACATCCGCCATCGTCCTGGCCGCCAGTTCCCTTTATAGCGTTGCCACCGCCCAGGAGCGCACCACCATGGCCACGCTCTACCGTGAGTTCAAGCCCTCGGTGATTTACCTCACCAACGGGCGCAAGCTGAACCAGAACCTCACGAACGTCTTCCTGAAGAACAGTTCGCTGGTCTACCTCAAGGGCACCTTCACCATGGAGGCCAACATGGCCAACATTGCCCGCGTGGAGTTCGACGACCGCCAGTTCGACGTCGTCGACGGCCAGCTGGCCGAGCTCGTCGACAGCGTAGGCGCCAACGCCGTCTACCGTGTGGACTACCTCGACATGGAGGCCTACGAGGCCGGGCTGAAGAACAACATCAACATCTCCAACCTCTCGCTGGGCGACCAGATCAGCACCACCACCGTTGACCTGAACAACGAGGAGGACTACAAGTTCCCGCTCATCCACAAGTACTACATGCGCTACGGCGGCGAGACCTTCCATGTCCACGAGCGCGAGATATGGCGCCGACTGCCCAAGGACAAGGACGTCAAGCGCATGTTCAAGACCATCATCGGCAAGTCCGACTTCAGCTGGACCAGCGACGAGAGCGTCTCCGAGCTGCTCAGGGCCATCATCAGCGTCAACAAGGCGAAATGACTCCTTATACATAGCAACAAGAAAACATACACTTAATATGAGTACAGTAACATTATCGGGGCTACTCGACTATCTCTACGCCACCCTCTCGCCCAGTAATATGCGCTGGGTAGGCGAGCACCTCATCGAATATTCTAAGAAGGAGGATAGCGAGCAGTTACGTCCATACACCATGCAGGAAATTGACGACATGCTCGACGAGGCAGAAGCCGCCTTCGAGACTGGTGACTATCTGACCAACGACCAAGTATTCCACCATTCATAAGGAGAGCGCCCCCCAAGCAGTCTTACCGCAGCATTATCGTGCGCAGACTCAACAAGATTGTTTATTTTGTTAAAAGCGACACCCTGCACATTGCCGCTTTCTGGGACACCCGCCGCGAGCCAAAGAATCAGGCCAGCCTTACAAAAAAAAATGATTATCCGCATAAACCCGTATAAGACGCTGAAAGCGTCAACGCTCAATAACC
>CAMPCG010000326.1 GCA_946644025.1 uncultured Prevotellaceae bacterium
CTGCTTGTGCTCGTCGCTCACCTCGATGACCACGCCGGGGTTCTCGGCGAAGAGCGCCTTGACGATGTCGGGCTGTTGGCCCTCGGGCGTGCTGTTGGCCAGCAGGTCATGCAGGTTGATGTGCAGGCCGCCGCGGGTGTTGGCGAAGGTCATCTCCAAGAGGCAGGTGATGAGTCCGCCGGCCGAGATGTCGTGTCCGGCCAGCACCCATCCCTTATGGATGAGCTGCTGCACGGCGCAGAAGGCATCGGCGAAATACTCGGGGTTGACGACCGTGGGCACGTCGTCGCCCACGTGGCCCAGGCTCTGGGCAAAGGCGGAGCCGCCGAGGCGCTGCTCGCAGAAGGAGAAGTCGATATGATAGAGCGAGGCACGGTGGTCGTTGACCAGTACGGGCGAGACGACCTTCTTCACGTCGCTCACCTCGCCGCCGGCTGAGACGATGACCGTTCCCGGCGAGATGACTTTCTTGCCGTTGGGGTATTGTTGCGAGAGCGAGAGCGAGTCCTTGCCCGTCGGCACGTTGATGTGCAGTGCGCAGCAGAAGTCGCTCAGTGCCTGCACGGCCTGATAGAGGCGGGCGTCCTCGCCCTCCTGCGAGCGGCAGGGCCACATCCAGTTGGCCGAAAGGCTCACGTAGTCCAGCGGGCTTTCGCCGGCTTTCAGTCTTCGTCCTGCGCGTCCGAGCGGTGCCCATACAAGGTTGGTCAGGGCCTCGGCCACTGAGAGCACGCTGCCCGCCGCGGGGTCGGCCAGTCCGGCCTGCGGCGCATGGCCGATGGCGGTGGCTATGCCGGCCTGTCCCTGATAGTCGAGGGCCACCACGCCGCAGTCGCTCAAAGGCAGCTGCAGCTCGCCCTGACACTGCTGGCGGGCAATCTTTCCGGTCACGGAGCGGTCCACCTTGTTCGTCAGCCAGTCCTTGCAGGCCACGGCCTCCAGTTGGAGGACTCTTTCAAGATAGTTTAGAAGTTCTAGATTGTCTAGACCTTCTAGATTATATTTCACCGGGGCGTAGTGGCGCTCCACGGTATTGTCGCGCATGACGGTCTTCGGCGAGTGGCCGAACATCTGGCTGACGTCGAGGTCGAATGGCTTCACGCCGTCGCCCTGCACGAAGGAGAAGTGGGCGTCGCCCGTGGTCTCGCCGACGACGTAGAGCGGGGCACGCTCACGCTCGGCAATCTTCTGCACGTGGTCGAGGTGGTGCTCGTCGATGAGCAGGCCCATGCGCTCCTGGCTCTCGTTGGCAATGATTTCCTTCGACGAGAGCGTCTTGTCGCCGATGGGCAGACGGGTCATGTCAATCGTGCCGCCGCAGTCCTCCACAAGCTCGGAGAGGCAGTTCAGGTGGCCTGCCGAGCCGTGGTCGTGGATGGAGACGACGGGGTTGTTGTCCTCCTCGCAGAGCGCACGCACCAGGTTGTAGGCCCGTTTCTGCATTTCGGGGTTGGCCCGCTGCACGGCGTTCAGCTCTATGCCGCTGGTGTAGCGTCCGGTGTCGACGCTGGAGACGGAGCCTCCGCCCAGGCCGATGCGGTAGTTGTCGCCGCCCACGACGACGACCTTGTTGCCCTTCTGCGGCTTCTTCTTCAGACAGTCGCGTTGTGTGCCGTAGCCCACGCCGCCGGCCAGCATGATGACCTTGTCGTAGGCATACTGGGTGGCGGCGGCCGAATCGCTGTCGGCGTGCTCCTGATGCTCGAAGGTGAGTACTGAGCCGCAGATGAGCGGCTGTCCGAACTTGTTGCCGAAGTCGGAGGCACCGTTAGAGGCCTTGATAAGTATTTGCTCGGGAGTCTGGTACAGCCATTCGCGTACGGGGAGTATGCTTTCCCAGTCACGCGTCAGCTGCTGGTCGTCGGTGAGCCTGGGGTAGGCGGTCATGTAGACAGCCGTTCCGGCGATGGGCCATGAGCCCGTTCCTCCGCCCATTCGGTCGCGTATCTCTCCGCCGGTGCCGGTTGCTGCACCGTTGAAGGGCTCCACCGTCGTGGGGAAGTTGTGGGTCTCTGCCTTCAGGGAGATGACGCTGTCTATCTCCTTCACGCGGAACCAGTCGGCCGTGCTCTGGTCGGCGGGTGCGAACTGCTCTGCCTTGGGGCCCTCGGCGAAGGCCACGTTGTCCTTGTAGGCCGAGAGAATCTGTCCGGGGTTCTCCTTCGTCGTCTTCTTGATGAGGTTGAAGAGTGACGACTCCATCTCCTGGCCGTCGATGACGAACGTGCCGCCGAAGATTTTGTGGCGGCAGTGCTCGCTGTTAATCTGTGCGAAACCGAATATTTCGCTGTCGGTGAGCGGGCGTCCGTTCTGTTTCTCCAGACCGTGCAGGTAGGCTATCTCTTCGGGCGAGAGCGCCAGTCCCTCCTGCTCGTTATACGCCTCCAGGTCTTCGACGTGCTTGATGGGCTCGGGCTTGATGTTGATGGTGAAGATGTCCTGGTCGAGCCCGTCGTACTCACGCTGCAGCATGGGGTCGAAGGAGCCGGTAGCGGGAAAGTATTCCTCAATGCGGCTGATGCCCTTCATGGCCATGTTCTGCGTTATCTCCACGGCGTTGGTCGACCATGGCGTGACCATCTCTCGTCTTGGGCCGATAAACTGTCCTGCGAGTGTGTCGCTCTGCAGTAGCGAGGCTCCGCCATAGAGCCAACAGAGTTTCTGAACTTCTTCTGCTGAGAGCTGATGGTCGGCCTCGGTGGCAATCACGCTCTTCTGGGGGGTCTGGAAAAAGAAAATCATAACCTTATTAATATGCAAGGGGTTCTACAAATTGTCTGCAAAGGTACTAAAAACGCCGCTAACGTCCAAATTTTTTTACGTATGATATAGATAATCATATATTTTTTTGTTCAAATGAAACGAATTACTTAACTTTGCAGCGGTATTGAACTGTTTACCTAATCTGGAATTATGAAAAAAGTCTTTGTAACCATGCTGATGATGGCGTTTTTCGTAGCGTCATCGAGTGCTCAGGGCATCTTTTTTGGTGTCAAGGGCGGTCTGAACAACACGAAGCTGAACACCGACATGGAGGGTGTGACGCTGGACAGCGACTACGGCTGGTTCATCGGTCCCACGCTGCGCATCGACCTTCTGCCCTTCCTGGGCGTGCAGGGCTCTGCGTTCTACAGTCAGGCGCAGTCGAAGCTCAACGGCGTGAAGATTAAGCAGAAGAGCGTTCTCATCCCCATCGATGCGCGCCTGAACATCCCCATCAACGACGGGACCGCCATCTTCATCTCCACGGGACCCCAGTTCGGCTTTAACACGGGCGAGGACGACTACAACATCTTCGGCGAACACAGCAGCCAGGCCAAGGAGAACATTCAAAATACCTTCCAGCTGAAGAAGTCGATGTTCAGCTGGAACATTGGCGGCGGCCTGTCGCTGACCAAGCATATCGAGCTGGGCTTTGTCTACAGCGTGGCCCTGACCAACACCGGCGACATCAAGAACCTGAAGAAGGAGGACAAGGCCAAGGCCCGTGGCTGGCAGGCCTCGGCCACTTTCTACTTCTGATACAGCAGGACACCACCGTCCGGTTGATGGGAAGGAGCCGAGGAAAAGTTGTCGTTGCCCGTATTTTAAATGTAGAAAGGGTAAGGACAATCTACA
>CAMPCG010000327.1 GCA_946644025.1 uncultured Prevotellaceae bacterium
GCGAGCGCATGATTGAGTTCATGGGCGAGGGCAAGCGCTACTTCGACCTGCGCCGGTGGATGGACGCTCCCGTCGAGGAGAACAAGCGCGTCTATGGCCTCAACGTATTCCAGACTTCGGCCAAGCGCGACGAGTTCATGCAAGTGATCCCTGTCTACAATCTCTCTGCCAACTTCAACGACAAGATGTACTTCTGGCCTATCTCACACACCGACCTTAAGCGCAACAAGAATCTTGTCCAGAACCCCGGTTGGACGTATAACGACTAAAGAAGACCCACCCCTTACCCTCCCTGTGAGGGAGGGGGAGGTTACCCGACAAGAATAGTAATCATACAACAGATATATTATGAGAACAAATATATTCAATATACTGCTGGTTGCAGGTATATGCTTCGTAGGAGGAGTGTTGACAGCCTGCAACGACGAGTGGAAGGAGGAGCAGTACGAGCACTACATCAGCTTCAAGGCTCCCCTGAACGACAACGGCGTCACCTCCGTCTATGTGCCCTTCACTCGCCACAACGACGACGGACAGCCCACGTATGGCCGCGCAGGACTCTCGCACTACGAGTTGCCGGTCATCGTAAGCGGCACCACCAACAACGACCGTGACCTCGTCATACGCTTCGGCCACAGCGATACGCTCGACATCCTCAATTTCGAGCGCTTCGGTTCACCGGCCTACCGCGCCGACATCACCGACCTCTACTATAAAGATATGAGCGACTATGCCGACTACCCCGCCACGCTCTCGATTCCTAAGGGCCAGAACATCGGCTTGCTGAAGATTCAGTTCGACTTCAACGGCATCGATCTCAAGGACAAGTGGGTGCTGCCAATAGAAATTCTCAAGGACGACAGCTATATGCCCCATCCGCGTAAGAACTACGCCAAGGCGATGCTCCGCGTTTATCCTTACAACGACTACTCTGGCAACTACTCAGCCACTACGCTCACCATCACCAATGCCGACGACCCCACCAACGCCACCGGCATGGAGACGGCCCGCGGCTATGTCGTCGACGAGCAGACCATCTTCTTCTACGCAGGTAATATCGACGAGACACGCGTCGACCGCCAGAACTACAAGGTGTTCTTCAAGTTCGTGCCAGATGAGAGCAATCCCAATATCGGCCACATAGAACTTTCGTCGGACAATGCCGAGAAGAACGGCTTCAAGAACGTAGGTCAGGCCTCTTACCGCATCTACGAACAAGAGGATGAGGTGCAGCCTTGGCTCTTGCACCGCTACGTCATCATCAGTGGCATCGAGTACAACTACACTGACTACACCTCCGTCGCAGGCTATCCCATGGAGTATACCTGCAAGGGCATCCTCACGCTCGAGCGCCAGCTGAACA
The DNA here is from genome assembly GCA_946644025.1 of uncultured Prevotellaceae bacterium. The sequence goes on from CAMPCG010000327.1 coordinate 1,364, forward strand.
CGCAGATCCCGAACGAGGATCAGGCGATTCAGTGGTAAAACTTTTGAAAGAAGAAGACTCTCCCCCCGCCCTCCCTTGTAGGGAGGGAGCGGTTACCTAACAAGAAATAAAAAAGAGTTATGAAAAAAGGAATCACATTATTATCCATTCTTTTATTAACCACCACCCTCCTACCCGCAAAAGTAACCGCTCCCCTCCCTACAAGGGAGGGGCAGGGGGAGGGTCTTCTCCCCTCCCTGACGGGAGGGGCCGGGGGTGGGTCTTTCGGGGGTGGGTCTCCTTCCTCCTTTGTCAACCCACTGGTCGGCACCCTCTCCAAACATTCCCTCTCCACGGGCAACACCTATCCGGCTATTGCCCTGCCGTGGGGCATGAACTTCTGGACGCCGCAGACTGGTCGTATGGGCGACGGCTGGGCCTATGTCTACACCGAGGACAAGCTCCGCGGCATCAAGCAGACCCACCAGCCCTCGCCGTGGATCAACGACTACGGCCAGTTTGCCATCATGCCCACCACGCGCACCGTCTTCCGCGAGGACGACCGCGCATCGTGGTTCAGCCATAAGGCCGAGACGGCCAAGCCTTACTACTATAAAGTTTATCTCGCCGACTGGGACGTCACCGCCGAACTGACGCCCACCGAGCGTGCCGCCATCATGCGCCTCACCTATCCCGAGACCTCGGAGGCGCGCGTCGTCATCGACCCCTTCGACGGCGGCTCCTGTCTGCAGATCGATGAGAGCAAGCGCCGTGTAATGGGCTACACCACCAAGAACAGCGGCGGCGTGCCCGAAGGCTTCAAGAACTATTTTGTCATTGAATTCTCGCACCCCATTACCTTCGCTGGCATCTATGGCGACAAGCATGGCGGCGACAAGCTGTTGGAAAACATCGAGATGATGGCCGACAACCACGTCATCGGCGTCGTTGGCTTCCCCACACTCCGCCGCGGCGAGCAGGTGACGCTTCGCATCGCCTCGTCCTTCATCAGCTACGAGCAGGCCCTGCGCAACCTCGCTGAACTCGGCGACCGCTCCTTCGACGAGGTCTGTGCCGCCGGCCGCGAGCGTTGGGACGAGGTGCTCGGCCGCATCCGCGTCGAGGACGACAACATCGACCACCTGCGCACATTCTACTCGTGCCTCTACCGCTCCGTGCTCTTCCCCCGCTCGTTCTTCGAGTACAACGAGAAAGGCGAGCCAGTGCACTACAGCCCTCACACAGGTCAGGTGCTGCCCGGCCGCTATTTCACCGACACCGGCTTCTGGGACACCTTCCGCTGCCTCTTCCCGCTCCTCAACCTCGTCTATCCCGAGATGAGTCTGCAAATGCAGGAAGGCCTCGTCAACTGCTACCGCGAGAGCGGCTTCCTGCCCGAATGGGCCAGCCCCGGCCACCGCGGCTGCATGGTCGGCAACAATTCCGCGTCCATCGTGGCCGGGACCTACCTCAAGGGCCTGGGCACGGAGCGCATCGCCAAACTGTATGAGACCCTGGTCTATGCGACCGAGCATGTCCATCCGACAGTCGGCTCGTCCGGCCGGATGGGGCACGAGTATTACAATGCGATGGGCTACATCCCCTACAACGTGGGAATCAATGAGAACGTGGCCCGCACCCTGGAGTATGCCTATGATGACTGGTGCCTGCTGCAGCTCGCCCGCAAGCTGGGACGTCCGCAGGAGGAACTGGACAAGTGGGCCGCTCGCGCGATGAACTACAAGAATGTCTTCGACCCGTCGGTGCGCCTGATGCGCGGGCGCAACGAGGACGGCAGTTTCCAGGAGCCCTTCAGCCCCTACAAATGGGGTGACGCCTATACGGAAGGCAATGCCTGGCACTACACCTGGTCGGTCTTCCACGACCCGCAGGGCCTGATTGACCTGATGGGTGGCAAGGAGTCCTTCGTCCAGATGCTGGATTCGGTCTGGGTCGTGCCGCCGATCTATGATGACAGCTACTACCATGCACGCATCCATGAGATTACGGAGATGCAGGTGGCCAACATGGGCAATTACGCCCACGGCAACCAGCCTGCGCAGCACATGGTCTATCTGTATGACTGGGCGGGACAGCCCTGGAAGGCGCAGATGCGGGCCCGGGAGGTGATGGACAAGCTGTATCGCTGCACGCCGGACGGTTATTGCGGCGACGAGGACAACGGCCAGACTTCGGCCTGGTACATCCTGTCGGCCCTGGGCTTCTATTCGGTCAATC
>CAMPCG010000328.1 GCA_946644025.1 uncultured Prevotellaceae bacterium
AATGTTTTTCAAAAAAAAACACGAAAATATACGCTTTTTTACATTTTATTCGCTAACTTTGCACCATAAACTATAAAAACATAACAAATAACAACAACATTATGCAAAAAAAGCTGAAACTAATTGTGATGGCCACATGTCTCACAACTTCGGCCTTCGCACAGCAGCCAGATAGTATTCAGGTTGCTGCGGAAGAGCAGAACGAGGAGGCTTTCACCTTCACCGAAGCACAGTTAGGCGAGGACGACGACATGTCACAGAACGTGACTATCATCTCCTCGAACCAGAACATCTTTGCCTCTTCAGCAGGGTTCCAGTTCAGCGCCTCACGCTTCCGCTACCGTGCCTTCAACCAAAGGTACAACGAAATCTACATCAACGGTGCTCCCATGAACGACATGGAGTCGGGACAGTTCCGCTTCTCGCTGATTGGCGGACTGAACCGCTACACCAACAACAGCCGCGAGACCTCGCTGCCCTTTGAGTTCAACAACTTCTCCATGCCAGGCATGGCAGGCTCGAACAACTACGACCTGCGCCCCAGCCGCATGGCTACAGGACAATATGCCTCACTAGCCGGTACCAACCGTAACTACACCTTGCGTGGCATGTACACCTACAACACCGGTCTGCGCCCCGACGGATGGGCTTTCTCAGCCGGCGTAACCTACCGCTGGGCTGACATGAAGACCAGCTACGTAAAGGGAACGTTCTACAACTCGCTGTCGTACTTCCTCGGTGCCGAGAAGAAGCTGAACGACAAGCACTCGCTGGCCCTCATCACATGGGGCAACCCGACGGAGCGCGCCAACCAAGGTGCTGCAACCGACGAGAGCTACTGGCTGGCCAACTCAAACTACTACAACCCCTATTGGGGCTATCAGGACGGCAAGATCCGCAACTCGCGCGTCGTGAAAGACTACGCCCCCACCCTGTTGCTCAACTGGCTTTGGGACATCAACGACAAACTGAAGCTGACCACCGCACTGACCGGTCGCTACTCTATGTATAAAGGTACCAAGCTGAACTACAACAACGGCGAGAACCCGGCCCCCGACTACTGGAAGCGGTTGCCTTCAAGCTATTTCGACGTATGGTACGCCGAAGACCCGGGCAACACCCGTGACGGTTTTGCCGCATGGGACTATTCGCGAGCCTACCTGATGGACAACGAGTGTAACCGCCAGATTGACTGGGACGCCCTGTACTACGCCAACCGTCAGGCCAACCGCGAGGGGCGTGACGCCATGTACTACGTCGAGGCCAAGAACATCAACACGTTCAACCTGACGCTGGCCTCCACGCTGAAAGCCGAGCTGTCGAAGTCGACATCGGCTAACGTCGGCATCAGTCTGGCAACCAACACGGGCTACCACTACAAGACGATGGAGGACCTGCTGGGCGCCGAGACGTTCCACAACCTGAACACCTATGCCATGTCGAACTACAGTCCCAACGACCCACGCACGCTGTACGACCTGAACGACAACGGCGGCGTGGTGAAAGAGGGCGACAAGTTCAACTACAACTATAACCTGCTGGTCAAGAAAGCCCAGCTGTGGACTTCCGTGAAGTACCAGAAGAACCGTCTGGCCCTCTTTGGCGCAGGGCGCATCAGCGGTGTCACCATCCAGCGTGACGGTAAGATGCGTAACGGTATCTCCGAGAGCATGGGCATCAGCAGCTACGGCAAGAGCGGCACGGCCAAGTTCCTCGACGGCGGCTTGAAGGGCGGACTGACCTACAACATCGGCGGCGGCCACGTCGTCAGCCTCGGCGTTGGCTACGAACTGAAGGCTCCGCAGGCTCAGAGCGCTTTCGTATCGCCAGAGATGAGCAACGAGTTCGTTGCCCGCCTGAAGAACGAGAAGATATTCAGCTCCGAACTGTGCTACATGTTCTCTGCTCCCTGGATGAAGGCCAACATCAACGGCTACTACAGCCATCTGGGCAACGTCACCGAGTGGCAGAACTACTTCGACGACGACATCAACTCCTTCTCCTACGTCTCCATGAGCGGCATCAAGAAAGCCTACTACGGACTGGAATGGGGTATCACCTTCAAGCTCAACTCTGCCATCAGCATCAAGACCATCGGTGCCATCAGCGAGGCAAAGAACACGAACAATGCTACCGTCCGCTACATGAGCAGCACCAAGGGTGACTACTATGAGGAGATGGTATTAAATAAGAACATGCGCGAGAGCGGCACCCCGCTGTCCGTCTACGGTCTCGTACTGAGCTACCACAGCGGCGGCTGGTATATCGACCTCACCGGCAACTACTACGACCGCATCTACCTGAGCTACTCGCCCTCCTATCGCTACGAGAGCACACTCAGAAACCGCAACGAGGCTGCCATCGCCCGCGGCATCGAGGCCGAGCGCACCTTCGACGACAACGGCAACCTGCTGCAGAGCGCCGTGGCCCAGTCGAAAGGCAAGGGCGGCTTCATGCTCGACGCCTCCATCGGCCGCAGCATCCGCCTGAAGCACGGCCAGCTGAGCATCAACCTCCAGTTGACCAACCTGCTGAACAACAGAAAGATGGTCACCGGCGGCTACGAGCAGGGACGCAGCAACTACTCCATCAACTCGACGACCGACGAGATCAGCACCACACGTCTGTATCGCTTCGACCGCAACCCGAAGAAGTATTATGCGTATGGCATCAACGGCATGCTGAACATTGGCTACAGATTCTAAAACACTGACAATTATGAAGACAAGAAATATCATTATCTTATCACTCACCGCACTGCTTGCCGTATCGTGCCACTCGTGGGACGCACCCGGCGAGGATGCCGGTCGTGACAACTACGGCAACCCAGACCTGAAGGAGACAAACCTGAAGACCATTGCCGAAGTGAAGGAGATGTTCCAGGATGAGATCAACAACAGCGACCTCAAGAAGGTTGAGGAGCGCATGCAGCTGAAGGTCGTCGTCACCGGCAACGACGTAGGCAGCAACCTCTACAAGAGCATCTACGTACAGGACAACACAGGAGCCATCGAACTGAGAATCGACCAGGGCGGACTGTTCGGAGCCTTCTCCGAGGGACAGTGCGTACTCATCGAACTGAAGGACCTCTACGTCGGCGGCTACGAGAAGCAGCCACAGATTGGCGTGCTCTACTTCAACGAGAACAAGGGCGTAGACCAGGTGGGTCGCATGACACGCTACGAATGGCAACGCCACTACAAGCTGCTAGACCCTGTCGAGGGACTGACGGCTAAGCCCATCGTCACCGACAACATGAGCAAGCTCAACCTGGAAAAAGACTGCGGCAAACTGGTGACGCTGGTAGGTGTGAAGATGAAGGATGCCGACGGCGTGAAAGTCTTTGCACCCAGCGACGGCAGCGTCACACTGCTCGGCGGCTGTGCCAACCGCGACATCGAAGGACAGAGCACCGTTGTTGTCCGCACCAGCACGTACGCTAAGTTTGCTAACATGGTCATGCCCACCGAGCGTATCAACATCACGGGCATAGCCTCACGCTACCGCGACACGTGGCAGATTATGATGCGTAACACCGACGACATCCAGCCGTACACTGGCACGGAGGTGCTCGACGACC
>CAMPCG010000329.1 GCA_946644025.1 uncultured Prevotellaceae bacterium
TTACCTCCTTTACTCCTTTACTCCTTTACCTCCTTTACTCCTTTACCTCCTTTACTCCTTTACTCCTTTACCTCCTTTACTCCTTTACCTCCTTTACCTCCTTTACCTCCTTTACTCCTCAAAGGTGAAGTCCTCGAGCGTGCAGAGCGACTGCTCCTTGACGTCCGACGTGAACACAAAGAAGATGGCGTGCTTGCCCTGCAGCTCGCGCAGCGAGGGCAGGTCGGCGGCCAGTTCGGTCGATGTCTGCGCCATGTCGGCACGCAGCGTTATGGTGCCCAGCACGCGCCCGCCCTGCGACGTCCAGGGGCGGTCGGCCATGATGGTGATGGTGGCGTCGACGCCCTGCGGGACGAGGCGCAGCAGCAGCCGTCCTGCCGGCTGACCGGCGGGGGTGCGCTGCGAGAAGTCGAAGTACTTGTAGCCCACTATCGAGCCGTCGGTATTGTTCACCACGCGGTTGGTGCTGTTGGCCAGGGCGTATGGGTCATCGAAGTTCGACGCCGTGCCGTAGCTGGCCTCCACGTATGAGCCGAAGAAGACGTTGTTGGGCCACTCGTGAATGGTCACCTTAGGCCCTGTCGTCCAGCAGGCGATGCCGGCCGAATAGCGCCTGAAGGGGTCGAGGCCGCCCAGCGCGAAACCCTCGCTGGTGAGCTCGCCCTCGCTGATGGTGACGCGTCCGCCGGGGCCCTCCTCCACCGTCACGTCGATGGGGGCCACCATGGCCTGGCGGGCAAACTCGTTAAGGCCCGTCTGGCGGTGGTAGAACACGTACCACTGGTCGCCTATCTGGCTGATGCTGCCGTGGGTGTTGCCCGACACCACGCCCGTAGCGATGGTGTCGCCCTGCTCGTTGACGTCGCGCCCGCGGCCGTCGATGATGGTGCCGCCGTAGGTCCAGGGACCCAGCGGATGGTCGCCGTAGGCGTAGGCCAGCGTGTAGTTGGTCGTGGGAAGCCCGAACTCGCCGTCCTTCGTGAACCGGCTGTAAATGAAGACGTATTTATCCTTAATCTTGCGTATGGACGAAGCCTCGAAGAAGCGGAAGTCGCCCTCCTGCTCGTGGCCGCTCACCATGTTCTCCACCACCCGCGTGCCGGGTTTCGGCGTACACATCGTGGCGGGGTCCAGCTCGGCGGCGTTGCTCGTCTGGAAGCCCCAGTAGCCGTAGACGCGCCCGTCGTCGTCGACAAAGACGGCGGGGTCGAAGCCCAGGACACCCGTGGCCTTCGTCGGGTCATCGGCGCTCCAGTTGCACACCTCGAAGGGGCCGTCGGGACGGTCGCTGCGGGCTATCAGGCTGTTTCGACCGCCGGCCTGGTCGTTGGGGAAGAGGTAGTAGGTCTTCTTGCCCGCCGAGTCGACGGTGCAGGTCACGTCGGGGGCGAAGAGCACGTCGGCAGTAGCGGCCGAGTCGAAGGGCTGACCCTTGGCGTCCTTGTCCACCACGAGGATGACGCCGTCGTAGCGCCACTGGCTCAAGTCCTCCACCGGGGCCGACCACACCACCTGGTCGCGCCCGCAGTAGTCGGTCTTGATGACATCGTGAGAACCGTAGAGATAGACGCGGTACTTGCCAGGAGCGTCGGGGTCTTCAAAGACGTAGGGCTCGCCGTCGGGGATATGCTCCCACAGCGGGAGGAAGGGGTTGCCAAAAGCGGTAACAGAGGGGACATCGACCTCCACCTTCGCCTTGCACGAAGTGAGGAGCAGCGCGCAGCAGACGGCTGCCAGCGACAGTAAATGGCTGTTCATAACGTGAAAAGATTTAAGATGTGACCGCAAAGTTACACTTTTTTGCCGAAACGAGGGTGGCCTTTTGCGAAAAACCGCCAAACGGCCCGTGTATTTAACTCCATTTAACGGCCACCGGCGTCTGTAGCGATTTTCTGTCTGTTTTCAGCACATTTCCTTGGCCGTTCCGCGGGAATTGCCTAATTTTGCAAGTGCTAAACATTACGGGCTAATGGAGAAGAAGATATTCCGCAACGAGTAGAGCCGCAAGTGGTCGATGGAGCAGGAGAAGGTGGCATCGATGAAGAGGCGGAGCGAACAACACGACTACACCGACCGCGGCATCTACATGATTACGCTGGCCGTAGAGGGCCGCCGGCCGCTATTAGGCACGCTGACTGGCAAGGCCGACGCTACCGAGGGGCCCATGCGGCCAGCCGTGGTGCTGTCGCCCTTGGGCGAGCGCGTCAGGGAGTGCTGGATGAGCATCCCCCTGTACTACCCTGAGGTGGAGGCGATGAAGCTGTGCGTCATGCCCGACCACATCCACGGCGTGCTCTTTGTGCACGAGCGGATGGACTGCCACTTGGGGGCAGTCATCAAGGGCTTCAAGGCTGGCACGCACCGGGCTGCCAGGGAGCTGGGGCTGATGGCCATGCCGGCAGGGGTGACTGCGACAATGTCGCAGTGTACGGAGACAACGGCAGCGCCCCCTGTTAGGCCAGCGGCCCCGCCGGCCCCCGTTAGGCCAGCGCCACCGCCCCCCTTTAGGCCAGCGGCCCCGCCCCCCGCCGCGTCTGTCCCGTACACTGCAACACCGTTGCAGTCACCCCCTCAGTCCTCCCCTCAGTCCTCCCCTCAGCCCCGAGGCCGCCTCCAGCAGCCGGGCGCCCTCTGGGAGCGGGGCTACAACGACCGCCTGCTGCTCCACAAGGGCCAGCTGGGCCGCATGCTGGCTTACCTCGACGACAACCCCCGCCGCCTGCTGCTGAAGCGCGACCACCCCGGCATGTTCCACCCCACAGACGGCATCGTGGTGGCAGGAAGGACCATGAGCGCCATGGGCAACCTCGCGCTGCTCGACGCTCCCACGAAGCTGCAGCTACAATGCTCGCGCCACCTCTATCCTAACGAGATAGAGCAGCTGGGGCAGCTCTTCCTCCAGGCAGGACGACAGGGAGCCGTCATCGTCTCGCCCAGCATCAGTCCGGGCGAACGGCTCATCACAACGGCCTGCCTGGAGCAGAAGATACCGCTGATAGTCCTACTGCTGAAAGGATTCCCGCCTTTCTTCAAGCCCGAACCGCGCTACCTGATAGCCTGCGCCGAGGGGCGGCTACTGCTGCTGGCGCCCTACCCCTGGCAAAACGAGAAGATAGAGAACATGCGGGCACGCTGTTTAGAGCTGAACGCCTTAGCCGCTACTATCTGCGAAAGACGCCAAGACACCCGTCTACAGCCCCGACGCACACAAACTCATGGGAAAGACGCTCCATACGCTCTCGCTCATAAAGAAATAGCGGACATTGCACAGTTCTTATAGTGAACGCCATAACTCTTTTCGTCTATTGTGCGGCCTGCGAGGCCGCCACCGCCAAGTAAAGGAAACGTTTACTATATCATATAGTGTATAGAACACACCTGTAAAGAAAACTGACAAAAAAAACGCACCGCGAAAAATCTCAATCCAGCGTAAAAACATGCACATATCGGCACTTTCGTGCAGTTTTTCGCCCTCATTTTTCTGCACAAACCCGCCGGTTCGTGCAGAAATTAACACGAAGAAACAGCAATTTAACGTTCCTTTACCTCCAGAACGGGCTTTTTGTGATGATT
>CAMPCG010000330.1 GCA_946644025.1 uncultured Prevotellaceae bacterium
CATGTAGCAGGTAGAGAGGCAAGGCCAGGAGCAGGATGCCCAGCAGGAAACTAACGATGGTGATGTTCATATTTTATTTGGTTCAATGCGACGAAGTCGCGGTTCAAAGTTCTTTCTCCACTTCGTTACGAAAGCGGCAAAGCCGAGCGCAAATGTCGCTGCGCGACGTTCAAGGTTCAAAGTTCAATGCGACTACGTCGCGGTTCAAAGCTGCAACGCAGCGGTTCAAGGGTTTAAGTGCTGATTTGATATGCGAGGGTTACAGAGGGCGTGAAGCGAACGGCATCGAATGGCGAGCATGTCACGACAACGGTCTTGCCAGCTTCGGCAAGCGTCTGCAGGCGATTGGTGAGCAACACTGCCCGCTCGTCATCCATACCGCAGAACGGGTCATCGACGATGATGCAGCACTTTTCGGGAGTCGGTTCTTGGTCGTCGAGCACCTCGAGCGCATCGGTGAACGGTTGCGGTAGTTGCTGGGGCACATAGGTCATCAGCCGTCGCAGCCACTTTGCAGAACGCAACGTAACGGGTTCGCCCTTAAGCGAGACATAGCCCCGCTGCAGCGGCCACAGACCCAGCAGCGTCCGCACCAGCAAGGTCTTTCCACAGCCATGCACACCCGTCAGACAAGTCACCTTGCCTGCTGGTGCTACGAACGAGAGGTCGTCGATGACCACCTGTCCGCCTGCTTCTATCCGTCCGTTTTTCAGTTCTATCACAACTATAAACTAGGTTGTTATATACTTTTTGACCATCACATGTAGGGACGCGGCGTGCCGCGTTTTTGGAGGGGGAAAGCTAAATCCAGTAACGCGACACGTCGCGTCCCTACATTTTCAGGGCACAAATTCTAGAAACTCTCAACTATTTTGGCACTTGCATCGTCAGACAATGCACGGAGCCATGCTGGCGAATGATTGTGCGGGCATCGATGGGTATCATTTCCCTATCCGGGAAAGCCTGCTGCACCACGCGCAAGGCCTCGGCATCCTTCTCCGGCTGGTCATAGGTGGGCACGAGCACCGCCCCGTTAATAACCAGGAAGTTTGCATAGGTTGCAGGCAGCCGCTCCCCTTGCACCTCTTGAACCTTTGAACGTCGCGCAGCGACATTTGAACTTTGAACCGCGACGCAGTCGCCTTCCACCTCTTAGATTCCATCCGGCATCGGCAGGCGAAGCAGCCTATAGGGCTTGCCATCAGCCGTGCGCAGCGCCTTCAGCTGTTCCTCCAATGCATGGAAGTCGGCATACTGTTCATCCGCAGGATCGTCGCACCCCACATACACCAGCGTGTCGTCGGGGGCACAGCGCACGATGGTGTCGATATGTCCATCGGTGTCGTCGCCAACGAGATTTCCATAGTCGAGCCACACCACACGACCGACGCGCAGACGGCGCTTCAGCTGCTCCTCAATCTGCTCTTTAGTTAGAGGCTGATTGCGGTGCGGTGCCAGCAGACACTGCGAGGTAGTGAAGAGCGTTCCACGCCCGTCGGCCTCTATAGACCCGCCTTCGAGCACAAAGTCCTGATGGTCCTCGTAGTCGGCGTCTTCAAAAAAGCCGTAGAGGGCCCAGAGCTTATAGGGAATCATATTATCCCAAGCAGCCTCGAACTTCTCGCCCCAGCCGTTGAAACGGAAGTCGAGCCAAAGGTAGTCCTTCTCCTCTTCCTCGTCGTCGGCAGAAGATTCTCCTTCAGCGGCAGATCCTGCAGGCTGAGTACCCTTCAGTACGATAGGACCGAAATCGCGCGCCCAGGTGTCGTTGTTCGGCAGTTCAGCCACATACACGTTCGGCATCTCGCGAAGCTCGTCAGGCACGTCCGTCTTGAACATCGAGAGAAGCATCACCTCCTCATGCCGGGCGATGGCGCGAACCATCTCGGCAACAGTCTGGCGTATTTCTTCGAGGTAGGGAGCCCAGTCGGTGGTTTCGTTCGGCCACGTCAGCAAGACAAAGTCCTGCGGTTCCCATTCAGCGGGTAAGCGGTATGTCATGTTTTTAGTTCACTCTTCAATCGTTCTTTTTTTATATCGCTGGCAAAGATACGAATAAGTGAGAGAAAAACAAAACAAAAAACAAAAAAAAGATTCTATCAATTATATCTTTTCCTCCATCTTTGTGATGAGCTTGGCGATTCGCTTGGCCAGCGCCATGATGGTCAACATAGGTGGAAGGCCTAATGCCTGCGGAAGGATGGTGGAAAGAGCCCCCCCTACGGCCCCCGAGGGGGCTTCTATAGTATTGGTGGCAACAGACGAGGCATTAGAAGCCTCCTCGGGAAATAGCCCTGCGTGTTGTCGCGATCGAGCGTCATCACGGTCAGCTCCACGTTGTCGGTGCCAAGGGCCTCCTCCAGCTGGCGCACCAGTGCCACCACGCGGGTGTCGGCACCCGTGTTGCGAGCGCCGTTGTAGCCCACGAGGAGCAGTTTGAGCTTCTCACCCTTGTGCCATTCCTCATAACGACAAAGGCCAATCTGTGAGAGTGGCTTTGCAAATCCTGCCAGCCACACCATCAGACGGACGATGTACGACAAATATCTATCCACGCGAAGTCTATTTTAGTTGTATTGTTATTGGAGTTGCCCGGCGCACTTCAGGCAGCCTGTCAGGCCTTGTTGAACTTTTCCTTGCCTTGCTTGCAACGCGGGCAGCGCCAGTCGTCGGGAAGGTCCTCGAAGGCTACGCCGTCGTGCTCGGCCGGGTCGTAGACATAGCCACAGATGGAGCACACATACTTGCCGGAAGCCTCCTGCTCGGTGAAGTCCACCTCGGCCAAGACAGTCGGTACGGGGTTGTCGAGGTCCATCACGCGTTTAGCCTCGAGGTTCTCATAGCCCTGCGGGGTGTGCGTTCCACAATACACTGTGGGATGCTGGCGGATGAACTCGCGAATGCGGTCCTGCGTCTCGCGGGCTGCTGGGAGGTCGTCGAACACCACCGACAGTTTGTTCTCATAAAGGGCTTCGTCCACGTAGGTGATGTCGCCGTGAATCATGTAGAACAGTCGCGGTTGCGCCCCTAATATAGGGGAGCTGTCCGAAGGACTGAGGGGTTCCTCCACCACGATGATGCTGTTTCCCTTCGTGTGGCCCTTGGCCTTGATGAGATAGACGCCGTCGGCAATCTTCTGGCTCTCAGGGAAGTTGTAATAGACGCCGTCGGTGAAGCTGACGGGAACAAGGTTCGTGAGTCCCTGCAGCTCGGCAGCGTCCATCTCTTCCTGGTTCACATACACCTTCGCCTCAGGGAAGCTTTTCAGCTCGCCCGAGTGGTCGGCGTGGCGGTGGGTGAGCAAAATCTTCGTCACCTGCTCGGGCTTGTAGCCGAGAGCTGCGAAGGCCTCCATATAGGAGCAGATGTCGTGACCGGTGAAAGCCAGCGAGTTCTCGTCGGGAGCCTCTTCGGGTGTTCCTGCAGGCAGACCGGTATCCACTAGAATCACCTCGCTACCGGTGTCGATGAGATAGTTCTGCAGGCTGCCGCGATAGCGGACGTTCTTGTCAAACTTCTCCATGCCCTCTTCACCGCCGAAAGCAAAGGGCTGGGTGTAGAAGCCGTCACG
>CAMPCG010000331.1 GCA_946644025.1 uncultured Prevotellaceae bacterium
CCTGCAGCTTCACCTGCGGCAGCATGTCCTCCAGCGCGTCGTAGAGCGGCTGCAGGTAGGGGTCTATCTTGTCCTTCATGTCTCCGGGCAGGAATCCCAGCTTCTCTCCGGCCTCCACGGCGGGGCGCGAGAGGATAATCTTGCGGGCCGTCTTCTCCTTGAGGGCCTTCACGGCGAGGGCTATGCTGAGGTAGGTCTTACCCGTTCCGGCAGGCCCCACGGCGAAGACCATGTCTTTCTCCATGAACTCGTCCACCAGTCGCTGCTGGTTCTCCGAGCGTGCCTTGATGGGCCGTCCCGAGGTGGTGTAGCACACCACACCCTCGGGCACCTCTGCCCTTGTGCGGCGTCCGCCCGCAATGTCGACGATGTCCTCGGCCGAGAGCGAGTTAAACTGCACTATGTGCGCCTGAATCTGCTCTGCCGTGTGCTCGAAGGCGTTCATCTGCTCCTCGTCGCCGATGATGCGCAGCACGTTGCCCCTTGCCACGATGCGCAGCTTGGGGTAGAGTGCCTTGAGCATCTGCATGTGAGCATTGCCCACGCCGTAGAACACGATAGGGTCGATGCCCTCCAGTACGATGTGTTTTTCTGTCATTAATAGGAATTTCGCGCAAAGGTACTGCTTTTTCCCCATTCCGCAAAAGAAAAAGGCAGAAATTCTTTCATTCCGCCCTCAAGCCTGTCATGCGTTTGCGTTTTTGTTGCATTTGCTTTATTCCCTGTCACAACGGCCGATAATCGCTCTGAAACAGGCCGCCTGTTACAGGAAATATCGCTATTTTTGCATCGTAAACACCGACTAATCAACGCTGTTTTTATGAGAAAAGCCTTCACTTTGTTCTTGCTGGGCCTGCCCTTGCTGGCGGCCGCCCAGAACCCCATCATCCGCGACCAGTTCACCGCCGACCCCACGGCGCGGGTGTTTAACGGCAGGGTCTACCTCTACCCCTCCCACGACATCTTCCCCCCCGCGGGCCAGCGTCAAGACTGGTTCTGTATGGAAGACTACCACGTGTTCTCGTCGGAGAACCTCACCGACTGGACCGACCACGGCGTCATCGTCACTCAGAACGCGGTGCCGTGGGTGCGCCCCGACTCCTACTCCATGTGGGCCCCCGACTGCGTGGAGCGCGGCGGGAAGTACTACTTCTATTTCCCCTCGGCGCCTAAGGACGGCCGCGGATTCGGCGTCGGCGTGGCCGTGGCCGACAGCCCCGAGGGACCCTTCGTCTGCGAGCCGGAGCCCATCAAGGGCATCAGCGGCATAGACCCCTGCGTGCTCCAGGCCTCCGACGGCAATGCCTACATCTTCTGGGGAGCGGGTCGCTGCGCCAAGCTCAAGCCCAACATGAAGGAGCTGGCCGACGACACGCCCAGGGAGAAGGTGAAGTGGGGCGACAGGGAGTTTGAGATGATGGGCGTGAACTGCCTCAAGGACCTGCCCAACCGCCAGGCCGAGGGACCCTTCGCCTTCGAGTACAACGGCAACTACTACCTCACCTATCCCTACGTGCGCGAGAAGACCGAGGTGCTGGCCTACGCCATGAGCAAGAACCCCATGGGCCCCTACGAGTACAAGGGGCTCATCATGGCCGAGCAGCCCAACGGATGCTGGACCAACCACCACAGCATCGTCTGCTACAAGGGGCAGTGGTACCTCTTCTACCACCACAACTACTTCTCGCCCCGCGACGACAAGCGTCGCTCGGCCTGTATCGAGAAGCTCTACTTCAACGCCGACGGCACCATCCAGGAGGTGCGCCAGACGCTCCGCGGCGTGGGCGTCAACCAGGCCACCGAGCGCATCGAGATAGACCGCTACAGCGAGGCCTCGCCCGGCGTCACCACGGCGCTCATAGACACCGTGAACACCTTCCGCGGCTACCAGGCCACGCTGCCGGCGAGGGTCGGCTCCTGGCTCTGCTACAAGGACGTGGACTGCGCCGGCGTGACCGACGGCTACCTCGTGGTCAGTGTGAAGGCCAGCGACAACACCGAGCTCTTCGTGCGCGAGAAGAGCGCCAAGGGGAAGGTCATCGCCAAGGTGAAGGTGACGGTGAAGACCGAGGTGACGCGCCCCGGCATGGCCACGCCCTTCCGACGCGACCAGAGCAACCAGTGGCTCACCCTCACCGCCACCCCCGACTACGTGCCCGCAGGCATCACCGACCTCGTCGTCACCAACGAGGGCGACGGCGACGTGTCGATAGACTGGCTGCAGTTTAAGAACCGGCCCAAGTACTTCACCCCCGTCCCCTATGCTGCGACACCGTCGCAGCCCGACGCCAGGGGCTACATACGCCGCTGGCGCCTCATGGAGCCCATCGCCGTAGACGTGCGCTCCAACGTGGTCTTCACCGACTCGTGGCTGCGCACAAAGTTCGGCGAGGAGCTGGCCCGGCTGCCAAAGCAGAAGAAGGCACGCTGGCACGCCCTGGACAGCGAGAACTACAACATGAAGCTCTTCCGCTTTGCCGAGAAGTACGGCAAGCAGACCTACGGCTCGTTCTTCTGGTGCGAGACCGTCATCGACTGTCCCCAAGACATCAGCGGCGTGCGCCTGGCCGCCGGAAGCAACGGCGCCTCGATGTGGTGGCTCAACGGCGAGGAGGTGCTCCTTCTCGAGGGCGACCGCCGCATGGTGGAGGACGACGGCGTGTCCAGCCGACTCACGCTCAGGAAGGGGCGCAACGTGCTGCGCTGCGCCGTCATCAACGGACCGGGACTGAGCGACTTCTGTGCCCGCTTCATCGACGAGCAGGGAAAGCCCGTCAACAGCTATACAATAACCCTTAACCCATAAAGACTATGAAAACGAAATATAAGCTGTGTGCAGCACTCATCACTTGCCACCTGTCTCTCATCACTTCTTTGGCGCAAACAGGCGCACCCTACATTCACGACCCGTCGACGCTGGCCGAGTGCGACGGCAAGTGGTACACCTTCGGCACCGGCGGCGGCGGGCTCATCAGCGACGACGGATGGGCGTGGCACTCGGGTGCCGACCGTCCCGGCGGTGGCGCTGCCCCCGACGTGATGAAGATTGGCGACCGCTACCTCTGCATCTACGGAGCCACGGGAGGCGGACTGGGAGGCGGACACAACGGGCGCATCCTCACGATGTGGAACAAGACCCTCGACCCCAAGTCGCCCGACTTCAAGTGGACTGACCCCGTAGAGGTGGCCGCCAGCGACGGCATGGAAGACCAGGACGCCATCGACCCCTGTCTGCTGCTCGACCCCACCACAGGCCGGCTGTGGGCCAGCTACGGCACCTACTTCGGCACCATACGAATCATAGAGCTTGACCCCGCCACGGGACACCGCAAGGCCGGCAACAAGGAGAAGGACATAGCCATAGACTGCGAGGCCACAGACCTCATCTACCAAGACGGATGGTACTACCTGCTCGGCACCCACGGCACCTGCTGCGACGGCGTGAACTCTACCTACAACATCGTGGTGGGACGCTCGCGCTCGGTCGACGGACCCTACATGGACAACGTGGGCCGCGACATGTTCCACGGCGGAGGACGCATGGTCATCAACGCCGGCAA
>CAMPCG010000332.1 GCA_946644025.1 uncultured Prevotellaceae bacterium
GTCGGTATAGGCATACGAGCCGTTGCCGCCGCCATAGACGTTGCCGATGATGTCGTGATAGATACCCACGGCGTTGCCGCCATAGACGCGGCCCTTCACGTCGTTGCCGCCATAGACGTTGGTGATGTGGCCGCCGCGCACCAGCGTGCGTGCTGCCAGTCCGGCGGGGAACTTATACTTCGGCCTGTTCTGGTCGTCCTTCTCGCTCAGCTGTATGGCCGTCTCGGCAGCGTCCCATCCTCGTGCGTTCAGCGGGCGCACGTCGGCCTTGCGGCAGCCGCCATAGACGTCCTCTACCGTGATGTCTGAGCCTTCCTGAATCTCCAGGAGCAGACCCTCCTCGTTGGTCATGCGGCCCTCGTTGCCGCCGCTGTAGAGTTTATTGATGCTGCCCTGTCGCAGGTGCCACGTGGGGCGTATCCTCATGTCGGCCTTGTTGTTGCCGCCGAAGACGCGGGCGAAGTTGTACTTGTTGGTGTAGTACGCCGTATTGATCTTCATGGCGATGAGCCGGTCGTGGGTCAGAGCGGCCAGGCCTGTCGGGTTGCCTTGGCCGTCCTCGCCGGCTATCTTCGTCACCTGGCTGGTGTTGTTGATGCAGATGTCGGTAGCCCTGGTCACGGTGGCGTTGTTGCCGCCGCCGTAGGCGTAGCCGAAGGTGCCGCCGTTCAGCTCGATGTAGGCCTTGGCCAGTTCGGGCTTGACGACGCTGGTGGCCAGCGTCACGGTGACGTCCTTATTGCCGCCCGCCCCATCGTTCAGGGTCTCGTCCCAGACCTGCTGCGTGGTGGTCACGTTATAGAGTGTGTCGCCGGCTTCGCTGAGCTCTCCGGTCTTGGTGTAGATGTAGTCGCCATTGCCGCCGCCGTAGAGCGTGCCGATGAAGAGGTGCTTGCCCTCGTCCTCCCTGTTGGTGCGCACGTAGCTGTTGTAGCTGTTGTCGATGGTCTCGACTGGCGAGAAGGGCGTGGTGCTTGATGTGCCGATGGTTCCGGCTATGTCGTTGCCGCCATAGACGCCGTTGATGATGACGTCATGGTACTGGGCGCCGATATCAACAAATGTGTGTCCTTTGACGTCGGCCTGTCGGGCGCCGCCGAAGACGTTGCCGCCAATGTTAATCTGGGCTGCTGCCGTCAGTGGCAGCAGCACTGCTGCGAGCAGTGCTAAGAGCCGCTGGGGCTTCTGGGGCTTCTGGGGCATCTGGGGCTTCTGGGGGATATTATTCTTCATTCTACTGTAAACGTTGGGTTGTCTAAGTCGGGGTCAGAGAGTACGTAGATGTACGTGGGTTGCACCTTCAGGTCGATGGTGTATATGTCGCCACGCTTCAGGTCTTGGAAACCTGCCGTGTGTCTTGACGTTATCTTGTTTTCCGCCGTGCAGTTCTGGCGAATCAGGTTGCCTTTGCGGTCATAGACGTCGTAGGTGGTCTTGAGCACGAACTCGCGGCACGTCAGGGGTGCGAAGCAGCTCAGGAAGTCCTCGGTAGTCTGCACCGGCACGGGGTAGCCGTTCGTGCGGTATTCTTCTTGAGTGTTCTCGTTGGGGAAGAGCTGTATTTCGGCGTAGTCGTAGCCTGAGTCGCCAACCGACGACACGTTCTCATAAGTCACCTCGCCTATGGGGTTCTGCCCCGTAGTGTTGGCCGTCAGAGGTACAGTGAGGTTGATGGTCGTCGAAATCTTTTGTGCTGTCTTCAGCTTCATCTCCCTGATCTTGATGGTGCGCAGTTCTGCGTACTTCGTGTCTATGTGTACCTTGAAGTGCAGACCGGCAAAGAGGTGGTCCAGCAGGATATAGACGTACTGGTTGTTCGAACCGTCGCTCTCATAGCTGAAGCTGCCGAGGTTGAACTCCGTCTGCTCGATGGAGGTGCCCTGTGTGCCTTTGGCTATGCCCACCACGACGCAGACGTCGGCCGGCGTCAGGGTATTCAGGCCTCCTATGCTGATGGTGGCACCGTTGGCGAAGTCGCCATCCTTAGCGGTGATGGTGGCGCGCTGAGCCTCTTCATTGGGCATGAAGCCGTAGATGTACTGCGTACCGTTCGTAAGGTTCAGCTGTCCTGTCCACTTGTCTTGTTCATTGATGCTGATGACGTTTTGGCCGACTGTTGTGTTTGGCGTGACGAAGAGGCCGATGGTGGAGTGGTGGGGCAGCGTCTTGGGGTAGAGCGTGCGGAACGTCTTGTAGCCCTCGGGCAGTCCCGTGGTGCGGGTGGGCATCTCCTCGGCCTCGAAGAAGGAGGCTGAGTAGGGCATGACGGTCACCGTGGTCTTCTTCGTGGGTTGAGTGTTGGCTATGTCGGGGTCTTCCGTGCAGGCTCCTATGAGCAGCACGGCGGCCAGGGTTGCTATGTGTTTTGTTTTCAGCATTCGTCTTGTTTTCTTTATTTTCTCGGCGGGGAAACCGCCGAGCACTGTTTTTACCAGTTATATATTGTGTGATCTACGTTGTCGGTTACGTTCCAGTCGTTGACGAAGACCTGGAGGTTCTCCAGTACCACCTCGCCGCCTTCCCTAATCTTGAAGATGTAGGTGTATTGGTGGCCCGGTGCCCACGTCATGTACTCGGCCGGCACTACGGTGGTCTGCGGCTCACCGCCTACTACGACCACGGAGAGCGTGTAGGTGCCTTGGTTCTTCATGGGCAGCACGGTGTACCACTTGTCGTAGGTGCCTAACTCTGTATTGCGGTCGAGATAGGTGTTGCCTGAGCTGCTGCTTCCAGGACTGCTCGTCCATG
Source organism: uncultured Prevotellaceae bacterium (assembly GCA_946644025.1). Next base: position 2,749 of record CAMPCG010000332.1, read on the forward strand.
TGTATTCCGTTCCGCTGCCCGTCAGGGGATAGGTGATGGTTACGGTGCCCTGCACGGCGATGGACTTATCGGTGGCTGTCGGGTGGAACAGCGGCTCTTTTAGGTCGTTGAGTGTCAGCGTGTTCTTGACAGCATCGTCGAAGATGAACATGTAGCGCACGCGGGCAAAGGGCTTGAGGAACTCCAAACGTACGGCCTGTCCGAACCGGCGGGTGGGGTAGTCGGTGGGGTTGCCGTTGCTGAACCAGAGCTTGCTGAAGTAGGGTGCAGCGGCGATGGTCTCGTCGCTCGTGGCGTTGAGGCCGCTGATGGTGAGGGTGTACCCCTGGGGCTCCTGGGTCTTCTGGGCCCCCTGGGGCGTAATGGGCGTAATGTCCTCGTCAGGATTGCCGGGAGCCCAGCCGAAGAAGCGGTAGGCTTTGGCGCTCCAGTCCCAGTACTTGATGGTCTGCTCCAGCTGGCCATCGGGCTGCTGGTTCACATATTCCCAGTCGTCGGTGTTGCTCTCGGTGGTCAGTGCGGTGTTCTGCACCCAGTTGACGGTGTAGCCGTCAATGACGGTCTGCAGGACGCCGTAGCTGCCGCCGTCGTAGCTCATGTTCTTGTAGGCCCAGACCTTGAAGGTCTTGGTTACGGTCTCCAAGCCGTCAGCACGGGTGACGGCCTCCTCGTTGGCCAGTCCGCTGCTGAAGGTGATGGGTTTCTCGGTCTGCACCGGCTGCGTGGGGTTGTCGGGGGTGACGGGTGTCTCCTCGCCCGGCGCGTCGCCGCTGCCGCAGGCGGTGAGGGTCAGGAGGGCCAGGAGGGCCAG
>CAMPCG010000333.1 GCA_946644025.1 uncultured Prevotellaceae bacterium
CGAAGCCCGGCAAGCCGAAGCGACGGCGGCGGTGCGACTTTTGAGGGTATAAACATTGCGTTTGCAATTTATCGATAGAGTGTCCTTGAAACTTGGCGGTAGATAAGACACAACATAACTGATAGATAATGAGCAGACGTCCACGATAGGCGTGGGCGTATGATTCATTCATCAGTTATGTAGGTTTCCGCCAAGTACCTTAGGACACGGGATGAGGACTACGTTCCACGTTTTTTCTTTTTCCCGTTTTCCACGGATAAGGTACTTGGCGGATTATCGGTTTATAATGGCAACGCATAAACGACATATAAAGGCGCTTATGCAAGCAACCAATAACGACAATCCCGTACTGAACAATCCGTACGAGGAACCAAAGTATCACTACGACACCGACCTGGACGGCAACCTGGACTACAGCCGTGTGCTGCCTGGACGGAGGCCCTATACGGGCAACATCGACGTGACACCTTCGCCGCGACAGGGCGAAGGCTCATTCTTCACGGGTGCCGACTTCGCACCGACCGACCCTGACGCGCCCTTCATCAACGCCATTCGCGGGGAGGTGAAGCGGTGGCGGCAGGAGGGCTATCCGCGTACTACCCGTGTGACGCGCACACTGCTGAACTACTGGTTCGACCCGCACCGGCAGAACAACCAGAAACTCTTCTTCTGCCAGCGCGAGGCCGTAGAGGCGGCGGTCTACCTGAACGAGGTGGCCGACGCGGACCCCAACGTGGGGCGCGATCTGCTGCGACAGCTCGACGAACGGCTGCGGCAGGTCTCAGACGATGCCGACATGCGGCTGCCCCGAACGGCCTTCAAGATGGCCACGGGTACGGGCAAGACGGTGGTAATGGCCATGCTGATACTCTACAACTACCTGAACAAGCGGGAGTATCATAACGACACGCGGTTTGTTGACCACTTCCTGATAGTAACTCCCGGCGTGACCATCCGCGAGCGGCTGGGTGTGCTATATATAGATAATGTACACGCGAACAAAAATGAGCGCACAGACTATTACACCCTGCGCGGACTGATTCCCCGGCAGTATGAGCCACACCTCGGCGGATTGAACAGTGCCATCATCATCACCAACTATCAACAGCTGGAGCCCAAGGTGCTGAAGGGCAAGCACGAATCGCCTACGGATGGGAAAGTACGTTACGACAAAGACGGGAATGTTCAAAAAGACATAGCTAAAGAGAGCTACCCAATTCTGCTGGGTCGCATGCTGAAAGGCATGAAGGGCAAGCGCCTGGTGGTGATCAACGACGAGGCCCACCACTGCTACCTGCCCAAGAACTGGGACACATCGGGCGACGAGGAGGCCAATGAGGGCGTTGAGGAAAACAAGTATGCCATGATATGGTATAAGGCTCTGCAGCAGATGAACGTCTGCGGCTACAAGATACAGCACGTCTACGACCTCTCGGCCACGCCCTACTACCGCAAGGGCAGCGGCTACGAACCCTACACGCTCTTCCCCTGGGTGGTGAGCGACTTCGGACTGGTGGAGGCCATCGAGAGCGGACTGGTGAAGATACCCTTCTTCCCGGCCCTCGACACCACAGCCGACGAGGAGCCGAAATTCCTGCACCTCTACGAACACATACGGACTGACATACCCAAGAAGGGACTGAAAGGCAAGAAGAAACAAGACAAGGAGGACGGTCGCGACGAGGACAAGGGCAAGGAGGCGGCACCGCAGATACCGGCCCTGCTGCGCACGGCCTTTGACCAGTTCTACAAGGACTATCAGGACTATGAGCACGGTCTCCGTGGCGACGGCGAAAGCAGCAAAGACCTTTTCAGCACCCCACCCGTGTTTATCGTGGTGTGCAACAACACCTACTTCTCCAAGGAGGTCTACAAGGAGCTGGCAGGATGGGAAACCACTAACGATCAGGGAGAGGTGGAGCGGCACCCCAGCCAGTACGACCTCTTCTCCAACTACGACCTTGCAACAGGACTACCCCGGCCGAAGTCGCCCACACTGCTAGTGGACAGCGTGGCACTGGACAATGCCGCCGACGTGGTGGACGATGACTTCAAGCGCATCTATGCTAAGGAGATAGAAGCCTTCAAACGGGAGTATGCCATCAAAAACGGGGGCAATACCGACAAACTGAAGGACTCGGACATCATGCGCGAGATAGTGAACAGCGTGGGCAAGCCCGACACGCTGGGTGCCGACATCCGCTGCGTGGTGAGCGTGGGAATGCTGACCGAGGGGTGGGATGCCAACACGGTGACGCACGTCTGCGGCATACGTGCCTTCGGCTCACAGTTGTTGTGCGAGCAAGTAGTTGGCCGTGCCCTGCGCCGCCGCAGCTACGACCTGGTGGCCTACAACACTAAAGGCGAAGTGATAGCCGAAGAAAACATCAAACGCTACAAGCCGGAGAACATCACCTATAAGTTTCCGCCAGAGTATGCCCATATCATCGGCGTGCCGTTCAAGAACTTCAAGGGAGGCAGCGGCACGCCGCCACCGCCAGCACCCAAGCAAACCACCATACAGGCACGGAAAGACAGAAGCCAGTTGGAAATCAAGTTTCCCAACGTGACAGGCTATAAGAGCGAGAGCATCGACGAACGGATAGAAGCCGACTACACGGGGTGCAGCCCCTTCGTCATCGACTTCCGCAGCGAGATACCACAACGGACGCTCCTGGCCTCGCCCATCAACGACAAGAACGTCATCATGCAGACGGAGGTGGAGACGCTGCGCGACCAGTCTGTCATCTACTATCTCACGCGGTTGCTCATCAACGAGAAGTACTCGACCGACGGCCCACAGTTCCAGAAGTTCAACCAGTTGAAGGAAGTCGTCGGCTACTGGTACGACCACCAGATACAGCTCATTGGCGGCGAGGGCGACATGCGCCGCATGGTCATCATGTTCGATGCCCGCGAGGTGGTGGCCAGCATCTATGCGGGTATCCATCAGCGCAATGTGGCCACGGGGCGCGTGCGGCTCACGCCTATCCTGAACTTCTACAACCCCGAGGGCAGCAGTCGCTATGTATGGGGTAAGACGTCGAAGCCTACGCTGGAGACCACGAAGAGCCAAGTGGACAAGGTGGCGGCCGAGGAAGGCTCCTGGCAGGAGGCGGCGACCCGTGCGCTGGAGGAATGCCCGTCGGTGGTAAGATATGTGCGCAACCACTACCTGGAGTTCTACATACCTTACTTCGAGGGCAACTCGGAGCGCAACTACATGCCCGACTTCGTGGCGGTAGTAAAAACGGCTGACGGCAGGGAAGTCAGCCTGCTGATAGAAATCTCGCACATTGCCCGGTACGACGAGCAGAAAACTGCCACTATACGCCGCTATGTCTGCGACTACTGGCTGACTGCAGTCAACACCCTGCAGAAGTACGGACGGTGGGAACTGTTAGAGATTACCGACGTGGACAACCTGAAAGAACAACTAACCGAAAAAATATTATCGTTATGAAGAAACCTGTAGACAGTATCAAGCATAAAGAGGACAAACGGGCTGCCATACCCTCGACGGAGCGGGAGGGCATGGAGGCTCCGGCAACAG
>CAMPCG010000334.1 GCA_946644025.1 uncultured Prevotellaceae bacterium
TTTCAGTGCCGACTTCCCTCCAGGCTCATCGACGGCCATATTGGGCGAGACGGGCGCTGGCAAGACCACGCTCATCCGCCTCGTCCTGGCTTTGCTCAAACCTTCGGAGGGCACTGTGGAAATCTATGGAGGAACTCTACACGGAAATCTGCAGACGACGCCCGTGTCGGCTCGCACGCGCTGCAACCTAGTTTATGTGCCCCAGGGCAACACGCTCTTCAGCGGCACGCTGCGCTGGAATCTGCAGTTGGGCAGGCCCGAAGCCACCGAGTCAGAGATGTCAGAGGCTCTGCGCTTGGCCTGCGCTGATTTCGTCCAGTCGCTGCCCGACGGGCTCGACACCGTCATAGGCGAGGGTGGCGCAGGCCTCTCAGAGGGGCAGGCTCAGCGAATCGCCATAGCCCGTGCGCTGTTGCGCCAAGGCAATATACTACTGCTCGACGAAGCCACCAGCGCCCTCGACCAACAGACCGAGCAACAGTTGCTCGACAACCTTATCGAGCACAATAAGCAGTTTGCAGCGCGCCCGACCCTTATCTTCATCACACACCGGCCCGCAGTCGTTGAGCACTGCGAGCAGGTAATAACCATCAAGCGATGCTCCGTTTCCTGAAAAACTGGACACTACCCGTGGCCATAACCGTGGGCGTAGGACTTTATCTGCTGTTCGCTCTTACGCCTGCACTGCAGTCGGCCGGCGACGTCCTGGGTCCGATACTTGAGAAGCTGTTGCCGGCGACCATCTTCATGACCCTTTTTGTCACTTTCTCAAAAGTGGATTTTCACCTGATGCGCCTGCGCCGTTGGCATCTGCTGATCCTCGGCGCTCAGCTGGCCCTCGTGGCTCTCTTGCTGTCTGCTATTCTCGCCCTGCCGGCCGATGGCAGCCTGGAAGCCACCGCGCGCAAGCATCTGCTCGAGGTGGTGCTGATCTGCGTAATAGCGCCCTGTGCTTCGGCAGCGCCCGTGGTAGTGGGAAAGTTAGGGGGCGACCTCACGCAGATGACCACCTTCATGCTGCTCTCGTCCGTGGCGGCCTCGCTGCTTATTCCACTTCTCTTTCCACTGATAGAACCTCATGAGGGCCTCACCTTCGTGCCCGCCTTCCTGGCCATCCTCGGCAAGCTGGCATCCGTGCTACTGTTGCCCCTTGTGCTCGGAGCTATCGTCAGGCATTGGGTGAAACCCGTCTATGACTTCATCAAGACCACACCCGACCTGGGCTTTTATCTCTGGTCGGTCTGCCTGGCCATCACTTCGGGCCTTACGATGCGTAATATCCTCGCCAGCCACACCGCCGCTCATCTTTTCGGGGCTATAGCTTTGCTGCCCCTGGCCACAGCCATAGTGCAAGCCCTCATTGGAGGCGCGATAGGCCGCAGTAAAGAAGAGTGCACGTGCACACGCCAGGCCATGTTCCAGAAGAACACTGGGCTGGCGATATGGATTGCGTGGGTATTCCTTACCCCCGAGGCTTCGATCGGCGCCGGCTGCTACGTGTTGTGGCAAAACATCATAAACTCTTACGAACTCTGGCAACATCGACGTAGCGACGCTCGAGGCGCTGGACAATGAGCAGCGCCCAAAGCATAGAGAAGAAGCAGACGCTCGTGACGGCGTTGTCAATGCCCAAAGGGGCAAAAGGCACCAGCGAGAGGGCAAAAACGAGGCTATAGGTGATCAGGCGCTGGCGCTTGACGAGGCGCCACAGTTCAGCGCGCCCCCACGAAACGGTTGTCAGCCACAGCGTCAGACCCAGCGCCAGCACGAACACCTTGGTGTCCCACAACAGTCCAAGTACCAGGGCTGTGCGGCTCGTCAGCGCTTCAATATCAGGCGTGAGGCTGGGCAAGCGGTCGCGCGTGGCGAACTGCAGCACGGTGCCAATTAGCCAGCCAGCAGCCATAGGCCAGCAGGCCAGGCGGAAGAAGTCGGCGCGCCGCTGCCAGGCCAGCGCCAGGAATGCCAGGCACAGGGGCAGTGTTATGCCGTCGTGCGTGAAGCTGCAGAAGATTCCCATCAAGAGCATCAGAGCATACGCTTTCCGGAAGTTCTTTTTGCTGATGCGAGTGTATTGGGTGAGGAAAAACGGCACAATACATTGTGAGCACAGTTCAATCAGTCCGTCCTCGTCGCGCGAGAAGAAGAGTTGGGCTCCAGGGGCAAACAGCAGGATGAAAGCTGCAGTGACAACCAGCTCCAGGGCGTTGCCGTCGGTGCCGAGAAAGCGCGCCACCAGCCACACAAGCAGCGTGAAGAGCGCTGCCGTAAGTGGAATAATGATGCGTGGGTCCCACATATAGCCGCCCACCTTGGGCACGACTACGAGCATCAAGGCTACGAAGAGGAATATGAATAAATAGGTTATTGTGCGCATTGTTCTTGCATTTGCGCTACAAATGTACACATTTATTCATATGCGTGCACCTTCAAACGAATCTTTTTTGTCATAGAAACGCAAAAGTTCATTAAACAAGGCCTCTTTTTATGACATCTTGTCAGTCTGCGCCCATTCTGGCACGTCTTTAGCAAACTCTTTTGCGTGAACTAATAAAAACTTAACACATAAAACATTCACAACTATGAAAATTCAACCTTTAGCAGACCGAGTTCTCATCGAACCCGCTGCAGCAGAAGAGAAGACCGTCGGCGGCATCATCATCCCCGACACAGCTAAAGAGAAACCCCTCCAGGGCACAGTCGTTGCCGTAGGCGGCGGCACAAAGGACGAGACTATGGTGCTCAAGGCTGGCGACCAGGTCCTTTATGGCAAATATGCCGGCACCGAGCTGGAGCACGAAGGCAAGAAATACCTCATCATGCGTCAGAGCGACGTCGTCGCCGTACTGGCGTAAGAACCATTTAAAGATTTAAAGTTTTTTATATTTAAGGATTGGTTCCACACCTTTCTTCGTATTTCTTTAAATCATCAAATCGTAAATCGTTAAATTATTAAATTTGAATTATGGCAAAAGATATCAAATTCAATATTGAAGCCCGCGAGCAGATGAAGCAGGGCGTAGATCAGTTGGCCAATGCTGTCAAGGTGACGCTTGGTCCGAAAGGTCGTAACGTAATCATCGAGAAGAAGTTCGGCGCTCCTCAGATCACCAAGGACGGCGTCACCGTCGCCAAGGAGATCGAGCTGGCCGATGCTTTCCAGAACGCTGGCGCACAGCTCGTCAAGAGCGTGGCTTCGAAGACTGGCGATGATGCCGGCGACGGCACCACGACGGCCACCGTGCTGGCTCAGGCTATCGTTCGCGAGGGCCTCAAGAACGTCACTGCCGGTGCCAACCCCATGGACCTCAAGCGCGGTATCGACAAGGCTGTGGCCAAGGTCGTGGAGTGCATCAAGGGCATGAGCGAACAGGTCGGCGACGACTACAACAAGATCGAGCAGGTGGCTGCCGTCAGCGCCAACAACGATCCCGAGATCGGTAAGCTGCTGGCCGAGGCAATGAAGAAGGTCTCGAAGGACGGCGTCATCACCATCGAGGAGGCCAAGGGCCGCGACACCACCATCG
>CAMPCG010000335.1 GCA_946644025.1 uncultured Prevotellaceae bacterium
GGCGGAACAGGCTGCTGAAAATGCGCAGGCGCAGGGCATTGGTCTGGCGGACGTTCGCCGTCGTCCTCAGACAGTAGCCCACCTGCCTCAGCAGCACACCGCCCACGACCGTAGCCACGAGGCAGAGCACCATCTCCAGCATATCGTCGGCAGAGCCCGTGCGGATTGTGACGTCGATGAACTTCCTGCTGAACCACACCATGAGCAGTCCGAAAGTCCCCTGCCCGATCCCCGCCACGATGCACACCACCGATTTCAGGCGGATGCCGCGGGAGTTATGCCATAGCCATACGATGTATTTCATGCTTTCTTCATTTCAAGCCCTTGACGTGACGGTAGATATAGAGCAGGTATCGGCGTACGGGTCGGAGATACCACCACCCCTTGGCGGCCCATCGGCGCCAAGGCGTATACAGGTCGTGACGCTGGTTGTCGGCTCCCACCACGTGGGTGGCCAGTGCCCTGACGTCACGCTTCTGGCACGACTCCGTGCCCCTGAGGTTCCCGTCGCCCATCAGCGTCACCTCGTCACCCTCGATACGGATCACACGGTGCACCACGTAGCGGCAGTCCTCCACCCATGCCAGCACCACGTCGCCCACCTTGATGCCGGTGGGCTTCTGCAGGATCACGCTCTCACGCCCGCCGATGATAAACGGCCGCATGCTCCGCCCCTCTACGGGCAGGGTCACGCTCACACCGTCGTTCACCAGTCTGACGGCTTCATTGATAATCATCACGTCATTCATCATTTCAGCCTGCAAAAGTACGCATTTATTCCGAGATATGGCCCACATTATTTATTTAAATAAGTTAAAACCCCTATTTTAATAAACTCTAAAACACACCGCCATTATTTGCAGGTCTCGGGAAAAACCCCTAACTTTGCCGTCCAAATGAACGAGACCTACGAACAGTTATTCGGCTTGCTGCGGACCGCCTTCGGCATAGAAACCGCTTCAGACAAGCCTCTGACGGAGCAACAGTGGCTTCGCCTCTACCAGTGCGCCATGCAGCAGTCCCTCACGGGGGTGGTCTATCAGTCCCTCAGCCTCCAGCGCCCCCAGGGCGAACGGTCGCTGGAGATACTGATGCAGTGGCTGGGCGACACAGAGGCCATCAGCGGCCTGAACCGCCTGCTGAATGCAGAGGCCGCACGGCTCACCAGCCTGTTCGAGGCCGAAGGCCACCACACCGCCATCCTCAAGGGTCAGGCCAACGCACGCCTCTACCCCAACCCCCTGAGCCGTCAGCCCGGCGACATCGACATCTGGGTCGACGGAGGGCTGGAGCGCGTCACTGCCATGCTCCGGCGGCTGGGACTGGCCGACGAGAAGCCGATGCCCGAGATATCCCTGACGGGAGAGAACACCACCAGTTACCATCACATCCACCTGGCGACCAACGACAAGGGCGTCGACGTGGAGGTCCACTTCCGTCCCTCGTCGGGCAACATGAACCCCTTCACCAACCGCCGCCTGCAACGGTGGCTCGAACAGGAGATCCAGACCACCGTCAGTGTCGACGAGGGTTTCCGCGTGCCTACGATACCCTTCGCCCTGATCATGCAACTCGCCCACATCCAGCGCCATTTCCTCAGCAGCGGGCTCGGACTGCGCCAGGTGTGCGACTACTACTGGCTGCTGCGCCACGCCTCTGCCGACGACCGCCAGAAGGTGTCGCAGTTGCTGCGCCCGTTCGGCCTGCGCCACATGGCCGAGGCCCTGATGTGGGTGCTCGGCTCTGTGCTGCGGATCGACCCGGCGCTGATGATCGCAAGCCCTGACGAGCGCCGCGGACGGTGGATGCTCAGCGAGATCATGGCCAACGGCAACTTCGGGCAGTTTTCACCCCTGTGGCAGAAGAGCGTGTGGCGGCGGTTCTTCTTCAACCGCCTCCACCGCCTGCAGATGATGCGCTTCGACTGGCAGGAGACCCTCTGGATCGAACTCGGCTACTGGAAGTCCTTCATCCTCCGCATCCCCCTCCGCATCAAGTACCGTCGCCTGTCGCTGATGCCCGACCGCCAGCAAAAAGCACTGTGACAGAGGTCTGCTGTCAATTACTTTACCATATATGTACACGGTTGGCTAAGGTACAACAATTATCGGTAAAACTGCTCTTTTTGCAAAAATCTTCAAAGAAAGCTACATTTCCAATTCACGCAGCAGACTGGTGAGGATGTAGGCATCGCTCTGCAACTGAAGGCCGCTGTCGGGGTTGACCAGCAGGGCGTAAGTGTGTGAGTTGTAAAGGATGTCGAGGGCGCGCTCGGTGTTGATGTTGAGGCGCTCGGCCAACAAATCGGCTATGCGGCCCTCCTTGCGCCAAAGTACCTGGTCTCTCATCGTGCGCCTCCTTCCTTCATGACTGGCTCGGTACCGACGAAGCGAAGACAGCGGTCGACGATGGCCTGACTGCTGATGCACATCTGGTGGGTGGGCTTGGCAAAACGCAACTGGCCGATTGCCTGCGCGACGGTGATGCGTCCGGCGTAATAGTCCTCTACGGTGTCGATGACCTGGTCGTTGGCCACACCGCCCTCAATGATGTCGTAGTCACGCCAAGGCTCCTCGCCACGCCGGCTGCTTACGATGAAGTCGAGCCACTGCTGGTCGTAGTGCTCCAGACGGAGGCTGCGAACGTCGGCGGGTAGCCGGCTCTCGTCGAACTCGTAGGTGGAGAGTGTCGGCGTGTCGGCAGCGCGGATGACGCATACTCGGCGAGCCCAGCGCTCGGCCTGTTCGCGCAGGTTGGTGACGTAGAAACCCGGGCCGAAGTCCAGTTCCTTGCGGCCTACGCCCGTTAGAGGCGCGGGCACGCTGATGTATGAACCGTGATAGAGCGTCGTCATCGTGCGCCTCCTTCCATCATCTGACCTTCGGTCTCCTTCGGTCGCGACTCGGCAACGCTGATGCAAGCATCGCTCTGCCCTCGCTGCTCCCTCAGTTCCCAATTCTTCAGGGCCTGCTCTACATTCCACACCACGCCGTCGATGCTCTCGGCGTGCAGCGTGTCGTAACAGTCAATCAACAACCTCTTCACCAGCCCGTGACGCTTCAGCTGGTTGTGCAGCTCTGTGGCGGTGATGCCCATGTGCCGTGCCGTGGCTCCGATGGCCAGCGTTATGAACTGAGTCCTTTGTAACGTTGCTTCCATAATTCTCGTCGTTTAGAGTTTCACGGTGCAAAGATAGTGCAAATCGAGAGAAATGCCAAAGGAAAACTTATTTTTTCTTTGCATTTACGAGTTTTAGCCTATCTTCGACCAAAGGATCAGCCTAGAGGCGCATGACACATGTGTCTGTAAGATGTAAGTTGTAAGTTGTAAGTTTTCTCGGTGGTACGGGGGTGCTCAGATGCGCCAGACGTTTTTGCCCAAAAGTTTGCAAGTTTCAGAATTATTCCATATAATTGCACCGTGAAATAAAAAGAACTACCAAAATTTTCAAATATGAGCAAACAATCTTTTATCACAATCCTGCTCTCCGTGCTCATGAGCATGACAGGA
>CAMPCG010000336.1 GCA_946644025.1 uncultured Prevotellaceae bacterium
TTGTTGACCACCAGGTGACAAGCATCATGCTCAACTCGTTCCCGAAGTTCCAGGCCCGCGACCTGCCCGGCCTGAAGACCTACCTCGAGCGCAAGGGCGAGCTGCCTAAGGGTCTCGTGTTCGGTCTGGCCGCCATCATCACCTACTACAAGGGTGGCAAGCGTGCCGACGGCGTGGAGATTGTCCCCAACGACGACCAGAAGATTATGGACCTGCTCAAGGAGCTTTGGGCAACGGGCGACACGCAGAAGGTGACCGACGGCGTGCTCGGTGCGGAGTTCATCTGGCAGGAAGACCTCAACAAGGTTCAGGGTCTTAACGCACTGGTCAAGCAGTACCTTGACCTCATTCAGAGCAAGGGCATGCTGGAAGCCGTAAAGACCATCCTGTAAGAAGTATAAGTGGAATACATAGAAATAAAGGGCGCGCGGGTCAACAACCTGAAGAATATCAGCCTGAACATCCCGCGCGACCAATTTATCACCATCACGGGCGTCAGCGGCTCGGGTAAATCGTCGCTGGCCTTCGACACACTGTATGCCGAAGGTCAGCGCCGTTATGTGGAGAGCCTGTCGAGCTATGCACGCCAGTTCCTGGGGCGCATGAACAAGCCCGAGTGCGACTACATCAAGGGCATTCCACCCGCCATCGCCATCGAGCAAAAAGTCATTGCCCGCAACCCCCGTTCCACCGTGGGCACCTCGACGGAGATTTACGACTACCTCAGGCTGCTCTATGCCCGCATTGGCCGGACTTATTCGCCCATTAGCGGACAAGAGGTGAAGAAACATTCGACGGAGGACATCGTGCGCTGTGTGCAACAGTACCAGAAAGGCACCAAGTTCGTGGTCATGGCTCCCATACATCCCGCCGAGGGACGCACCATGAAGCAGCAGCTGCAGCTATATGTCAAAAATGGCTATGTGCGCATCTATGTCAAAGGCCAGCTCGAGCGGATTAATGACTACTTGGACACTATAGATGCTATAGACTCTATAGGCACTATAGACTCTATAGACACTATAGCCACTATCTACCTCGTCATTGACCGCCTCTCGATTGACGACACCAAGGACAGCATTTCGCGCCTCATCGATTCTGCCGAGACAGCCTTCTACGAGGGCGACGGGGAGCTGCGACTGATGGTCTATCCATCAGGAGTCTCCTACGACTTCTCCACCCGCTTCGAAGCCGACGGCATGAAGTTTGAGGAGCCCAGCGACCTCATGTTCTCGTTCAACTCGCCCGTCGGAGCCTGTCCGGAGTGTCAGGGCTTCGGCAAGATTATCGGCATCGACGAGCATCTGGTCATTCCCAACACGACGCTCTCCGTCTATGACGGCTGCGTGGTTTGCTGGCACGGCGAGAAGATGGGCATGTGGAAGGACGAGTTTTGCCGCCGCGCCTCAGAGAAGGAGAACTGCGACTCCAACGGAGAGGGTTTCCCCATCTTTGAACCCTACATGAACCTGTCGCAGAAGCACAAGGACTGGCTGTGGCACGGACTGCCCAGCGACCGCAAACGCGACAAGTACGAACGGGTCAGCATCGACGACTTCTTCCAGATGGTCAAGGAGAACCAGTACAAGATTCAGTACCGCGTCATGATGGCACGCTATCGCGGCAAGACCACCTGCCCCACCTGTCACGGCACTCGTCTGAAGAAGGAGGCTGACTACGTGAAGATAGGCGGCCGCAGCATTACCGACTTGGTGCAAATGCCCATCGTGAGACTCAAGGAGTGGTTCGACCGTCTGGAACTGACCGAGCAAGAACAGGAGATAGGCCGCCGGCTGCTGACCGAAATCAGTTCCCGACTTCAATTCCTTCTGGATGTCGGCTTAGGCTACCTGACGCTGAACCGCATGTCGAACACCCTGAGCGGCGGCGAGAGCCAGCGCATCAACCTGGCCACGTCGTTAGGCTCGTCACTCGTCGGCTCGCTCTACATCCTGGACGAACCGAGCATCGGCCTGCACTCGCGCGACACCGACCGACTCATCAAGGTGCTGAAAGAACTGCAGGCCCTCGGCAACACCGTCATCGTGGTAGAACACGACGAAGAAATCATGCGGGCCGCCGACTACCTCATTGACGTCGGCCCCGATGCAGGACGACTGGGCGGAGAAATCGTGTATGAAGGTTCCATAGAAGCTATAGAAGCTATAGATGCTATAGAAACTATAGATACTATAGCCACTATAGAAAAAAGCCACACCCTACACTATCTGACGGGACAAGAAACAATCCCTGTACCCACGAGTCGCCGCCCCTGGAACCAGAGCATCACCATAAAGGGAGCACGCATGAACAACCTGAAGGGCATCAACGTCGAGATACCCCTCAACGTGCTTACCGTCGTGACGGGCGTCAGCGGAAGCGGCAAGTCGAGCCTCATCAAGGGCATCCTCTACCCCGCACTGAAGCGAAGCATGGGCGAGGCATTCGACGCTCCTGGCGAGTATCGCGGACTGGAAGGCGACATAAAGCACATCAAGCACGTAGAGTTTGTTGACCAGAACCCCATCGGCAAATCGACACGTTCCAACCCCGCTACTTACGTCAAGGCCTACGATGCCATTCGTGACCTCTTCGCCGAGCAGCCCTTGGCCAAGCAGATGGGCTTCACCAGCCAGTACTTCTCCTTCAACGCTGACGGCGGACGCTGCGAGGAGTGTAAGGGTGCCGGCACCATCACCGTCGAGATGCAGTTCATGGCCGACCTCGTCCTGGAGTGCGAAGCCTGTCACGGCCACCGCTTCAAGAAGGACATACTCGACGTGCAGTACAAGGGCAAGAACATCTACGACGTGCTCAACATGACCATCAGCGAGGCCATCGAGTTCTTTAGCCCCCTCCTGCCTCCACCGAACGGGGGAGATATTAGCGTACCAAAAGCCTCCCCCAGTCAGGGAAGGTTGGAGGAGACCATCGTCAGCCGACTGAAGACACTCGAGGACGTTGGCCTCGGCTACATCAAGCTGGGCCAGAACTCCAGCTCACTCTCCGGCGGCGAGAACCAGCGCGTCAAGCTGGCCTACTTCATCGGCCAGGAGAAGCAGGAGCCCACCCTCTTCATCTTCGACGAGCCAACGACGGGCCTGCACTTCCACGACATCAAGCGCCTGCTCCATTCGTTCGACGCCCTGATAGAACGCGGCCACAGCATACTCATCATCGAGCACAACCTGGAAATCATCAAGTGTGCCGACTGGGTCATTGACCTGGGTCCCGACGGCGGCGACCGAGGCGGCGAACTCGTCGTAGCCGGTACACCCGAGGAGGTGGTAAAGTGTAAGAAGAGCCTGACGGGAAAGTACCTCAAAGAGAAGCTAACGTTAAAAAACTATAACGCAAAGAAAAAATCGTAGATTGAAAATCGGTAAATCGTAAATTATTATTACCTTTGCAGCCGCTAAACGCAAAAGTGCTCTTTGAGAAAGGCCGATATGGCTCAGTTGGTAGAGCAACGCATTCGTAATGC
>CAMPCG010000337.1 GCA_946644025.1 uncultured Prevotellaceae bacterium
AAGCCCGGCCTGCACGAGCGCAAGTATGAGATAGACTCTGAGTGCTACCCCGTTCGCCTGGCCTACGCCTACTGGAAGCAGACGGGCGACGCCACGGTCTTCGGCGACGAGTGGCTGCAGGCTGTCGACAACATCCTGAAGACCTTCCGCGAGCAGCAGCGCAAGAACGGCACGGGGCCCTACACCTTCCGCCGCACCACCGACCGCCAGTTCGACACCGTCGGCTGGGACGGCAAGGGCCACCCCGTGAACCCCGTCGGCCTCATTGCCTCGGTGTTCCGTCCCAGCGACGACGCCACGGTGTTCCCCTTCCTCGTCCCCTCGAACTTTATGGCTGTCAGCTCACTACGCAAGGCTGCCGAGATTCTCTTGGCTGTCAATCACGACACAGGGCGGGCACAGCAGTGCACGGCACTGGCCGCCGAGGTGGAGAAGGCCCTCAAGGAGTATGCCGTCGTTGAGCACCCCAAATATGGCAAGATCTATGCCTTCGAGGTCGACGGCTACGGCAGCCGCCTGCTGATGGACGACGCCAACGTGCCGTCGCTGTTGGGCATGGGCTATCTGGGCGATGTGAGCCTCGACGACCCCATCTATCAGAACACGCGGCGCTTCGTCTGGTCGGAGGACAACCCCGCCTTCTTCCGCGGCAAGGCCGGCGAGGGCATCGGCGGTCCGCACATCGGCTACGACATGCCGTGGCCTATGAGCATCATGATGCTGGCCTTCACCAGCCAGGACGACCAGGAGATCAAGCACTGCATCGAGATGCTCATGTCGACCGACGCCGGTACGGGCTTTATCCACGAGTCGTTCAACAAGGACGACGCCCGTCGCTACACCCGCCCCTGGTTCGCTTGGCAGAACACGCTCTTCGGCGAGCTCATCCTGAAGCTCATCAACGACGGAAAAGCCCCGTTGCTGAACTCCTGCAAGCGTTACACCTTCTGACTTTAAAAACATCTGACTCCCAATATGATTTACCAAGCAGCAGAGAGCCGCTACGACGAGAGCGGCATGAAATTCGAACGGTGCGGGCGCAGTGGTGTGCTGCTGCCCCGCGTGTCGCTGGGTTTCTGGCATAACTTCGGCAGCGTGGACCCTTACGAGCGGTCGCGCGAGATTACCCGCTATGCCTTTGACCACGGCATCACCCACTTTGACCTGGCCAACAACTACGGTCCCGTCTACGGATCGGCAGAGGAGACGATGGGCCGCCTGATGGACGACGACTTCCGCCCCTACCGCGATGAGCTGTTCATCGCCACCAAGGCCGGCTACGACATGTGGCCCGGCCCTTACGGCAACTGGGGCTCGCGCAAGTATCTCATGGCCTCGCTCGACCAGTCGCTGCGACGCATGCACCTGGACTATGTCGACCTGTTCTACTCGCACCGCTACGACCCGCTGACGCCCCTCGAGGAGACGCTGCAGGCGCTTGTCGACGTGGTGCGCCAGGGCAAGGCGCTCTACGTAGGCATCTCGCGCTGGCCTTTGGAGGCCACCCGCACAGCCTACGACTACCTGCGCCGTCACGACGTGCCGCTGCTCATCTATCAGGGCCGTCTGAACATGCTCGACCGCGAGCCGCAGGAGCAGGGCATCATGGACTTCTGTGCCGACAACGGTGTGGGCTTCATCTCTTTCTCGCCACTGGCCCAAGGTCTGCTCACCGACCGTTATCTTGACTGCCACTCGTCCGCCGACGGCACGGTCAGCGGCATTCCCACCGGCTCGCGCATGTCAAAAGGAAAATTCCTCAAGGAGAGCATGCTCACCGACGAGCTGCTGCAACAGCTGCACCAGTGGAACGCCGAGGCACAAAGCGAGGGGCGCACCCTGGCTGAGTACGCCCTGCGCTGGATTCTGAAGCAGCGTGGTGTCACCAGTGTGCTGGTCGGTGCCAGCAGCACGCAGCAGTTAGAGAAGAACCTGCGCTGCGTCAAAGAATAACAAGTTTCTAAGGTTTCTTGCCGTACGCCCCCCTACAGCTTCTCGCCGTAGCAGAGGTCGCCGCAGTCGCCGAATCCGGGCACGATGTACTTATGTGCGTTCATGCCCGGGTCGATGGCTGCGCACCACAGTGTGACGTCATCGCTCACCGACCGGCTGAGCATCTCTACACCCTCGGGGGTGCCGATGACACAGGCAATGTGGACCTTGGCTGGACGCCCCGTCTCGAGCAGCGCCTCGTAGGCAGCCACCATCGAGCCGCCGGTGGCCAGCATGGGGTCGACAATGATGAGCGTCTTGCCCTTCACGCTGGGCGACGCCATGTACTCCGTGTGGATGCCCACCTCGGTGTGCTCGCGGTTGGTGTACATGCGGAAGGCCGACACAAAGCCGTTCTCGGCATGGTCGAACATGCGCAAAAAACCTTCGTGGAAAGGCAGGCCGGCACGCAGCACCGTGGCCAGCAGCACCTCGTCCTTCAGGTGCGGAATGTCGATGGTTCCCAAGGGCGTGGTCACCGTCTTCGCCTTGTAGGTCAGCGTCTTCGATATCTCGTAGGCCATGAGCTCGCCGATGCGCTCAATGTTGTTGCGGAACAGCAGGCGGTTGCGCTGGTAGCTCTTGTCGCGAATCTCGGCCATATACTGGTTCATCACCGAGTTCTGCTCACTGAAATTGATTACTTGCATGGAGTTCTGTTCTTTTGGTTAGATGGTGCAAAGGTAAGCAGAAAAACTCACTTTTTGTCATTTTCGGGTTGCAAAAAGAAGCAGGTTCGCATGCTTTTTTCATTCTTTAACCAAAAAAGTTTTTCCACAAGGGAAATTAGTTACATTTCGGCATCCGTAATTCGCAAATTCTTCGTACCTTTGCACCCGTAAAAAGAAAAGGAATAACATTTCTGGAGTTATAAGTACGGAAACAAATCATATTTATTAATAAAACAAAGGTAAAAGAAAACATGGCAAAGTTAGATTTAGCACAGTATGGCATCACCGGCTCGACCGTGATTGCTCACAATCCCAGTTACGAATATCTGTATGAGGAGGAGACCAAGGCCGGCCTCGAGGGCTTCGACAAGGGTCAGAACACCGAGCTCAATGCCGTGAACGTGATGACGGGTATCTACACCGGCCGTTCGCCTAAGGACAAGTACATCGTTGACGATGCCCAGAGCCACGACAAGGTGTGGTGGACCAGCGAGGAGTACAAGAACGACAACCACCCCATGTCAGAGGAGGTGTGGGCCAAGGTGAAGGAGATCGCCATCAAGGAACTTTGCAACAAGAACCTCTATGTGGTCGACGCTTTCTGCGGTGCCAACGAGGCTACGCGTCTGGCCGTGCGCTTCATCGTCGAGGTGGCCTGGCAGGCTCACTTCGTGAAGAACATGTTCATCCAGCCCACCGAGGAGGAGCTGAAGAACTTCGAGCCCAACTTCGTCATCTACAACGCCTCGAAGGCTAAGGTGGAGAACTACAAGGAGCTGGGTCTGAACTCAGAGACTTGCGTGGCCTTCAACACCA
>CAMPCG010000338.1 GCA_946644025.1 uncultured Prevotellaceae bacterium
GTGATGGTGCCGGCCTCGTCGTCAACGGTGAAGGTGATGTCGCCCTCGCCCTTTACATAGGAGGTGCCGGTGCCAGTGCTCTGGGCGTTACCCCAGTATAAGCCCAGCGTAGTAGAATAGTTGGTATTCCACGCCAGCGGCTGGCCAGCAGCCACGGTGATGGTGTTGCCATCCTTGGTGCCTTCCACCCAGGTTCCTTGAGCATAGCGCGAAATGGGGTCCTTGATATACACCTTGCCGCCTTCGGCCTCAAGAATCGTCACGACGCCGCTCTGGTCTTCATCATAGACACTACCACTGGCGTAATAGAAGGCCGTACCGGTACGGGTGTAGTACTTGGTGACACCCTCGTCCGGAGCAGTGATGATGCCGTGGTCATCGACCGTTTTTGCACGGAGGATTTTCTTCGGCTGACCGTCGAAGCGTGCAAAGCGCTCCACCTCGCGGCCACTGAACTTGAACAGCGGCTGGGGCACGTTGTCGGTGTTCACCAGTCCACTCTTCGATACATACTTCGGAGCCTGATTAGCTTTCCAGTTCCATGCTTTAAAGAGCTTGCCGGCGGTCGTGTCGGCAGCCTTCAAGGCCTGAGCCTGTTCGAGCGTCAGCTCTGCTCTGCTTTCCACTGCGGCCGTGTGGGTGCCACGGAAGGCAATGCCAACGGTCTGGTCGTTAGCCTTTGCCCGGGCGGCCCTTGCGGCCTCAATCTGTTTGGCATCCAGCTTCTTGCTGGCCATGACCTGACTGTTCTTGACAGCCTTCTTCACGGTCAACTGCTGAGCCTGAGTAGGCAATGCGAGCAGCACCGCTGCCGTCAATGCCAAAAAGAAAGTAATTCTTTTTCTCATAACTTGATTGGGTTTGTTAATGTAATGTTTAAAACGATATGTATAGATAATACTAATGGTTATTCCTCGTTATATTCTGCAAAGGTATAAAAGATTTCCGTAACCGCCAAACTTTTCGTAACATTTTTTATGTAAAACGCAAAAATTTCTTATAATCCGTAGCCATTCTCCGTCTGGTCCCCGCTATTTCCGTCCCCGTCGTCATGCCTCTCGCGCGTACATTATTTATATTTATAGAAGTTAGCGAAGTTATTTGCAAGCAAAGCGAGCAGAGTTCGCGATGGAAGTTAACCACGTTTTTTACAAGGAGAAAAGCCAGTTTCCGCCATCATCAGCGAGCTTTTCTGCCTACTTCGCGCATGAATTGTATAACGTTTTCCCGAGATTGTTATTAATTTTTCCCGAGATTTAAGTTACGTTTTCCCGAGATTGTAGGTGAGAATCTCGGGAAAAAGTGATAAGAATCTCGGGAAAAACATATAACAATCTCGGGAAAACAATAGACAATCTCTCATCAAACTTAACCAAATTCCTCGCTAAAGAGCAAGAAAAGTCCAAACGCACAACATGGAAAATGACGCAGAAATATACTCAAGGTACCGCTGTCAAAGATAGGCTGCACCTCGGAAATAGAAATAAAAACTTCGTGTTTTATTTTGTATTTCACTCGGTTTGCACTATCTTTGCAGGCGAGATTATTGATAAACGAAGGCAATTATTAAGATAATGAAACTGATTTCATGGAACGTCAACGGGCTGAGGGCTTGCGAGGGCAAGGGCTTCAGCGATGTGTTCAGGGAGCTGGACGCCGACTGCTTCTGTCTGCAGGAGACGAAGATGCAGCAGGGCCAGCTGGACCTGGAGTTTGAGGGATACAGGAGCTACTGGAACTACGCCGAGAAGAAGGGCTACTCGGGCACGGCCATCTATACGCGTCAGGAGCCGCTCAGCGTGAGCTACGGCCTGGGCCTGGAGGAGCACGACCACGAGGGGCGCGTCATTACGCTGGAGCTGGAGGCGTTCTACCTGGTCTGCGTCTATACGCCCAACTCGCAGGACGGCCTGCGGCGGCTCGCGTACCGCATGGAGTGGGAAGAGGCCTTTCGCGCGTACCTATTATTATTAGACAGCAAAAAGCCCGTCATTGTTTGCGGCGACATGAACGTGGCCCACGAGGAGATAGACCTGAAGAACCCGAAGACGAACCACCAGAACGCGGGCTTCACCGACGAGGAGCGCCAGAAGTTCTCGACGCTGCTGCAGAGCGGCTTTACCGACACGTTCCGCCTGCTGCACCCCGAGGAGCAGGTATTCTCCTGGTGGTCGTACCGCTTCCAGGCCCGCCAGAAGAACGTAGGATGGCGCATCGACTACTTCCTCGTTTCCGACCGTCTGCGCGACTGCATCACCGACGCGAAGATTCACACCGACATCATGGGCAGCGACCACTGCCCCATTGAATTGAGAATTGAGAGTTGAGAATTGAGAATTCTCAATTCTCAATTCCATTAAGGAATGCCTTCCGGATAACGGGCGAGGTATAGGCATAGGGTAGGTAGTCGAGCGAGGGAATGGGGTCGGTAATGAAGAAGTTGGCCACCTTGCCCACGGCAATGGAGCCGTAGTCGCGGCTCAGGCCCATGGCGTAGGCCGCGTTGAGCGTGGCGGCATTCAGGGCTTCGGCGGGCAGCAGGCGCTGCTTGATGCAAGCCAGGGAGACGACGAACTTCATGTCGCCCGAGGGTGTAGAGCCCGGGTTGTAGTCGGAAGCGAGGGCTACGCCCAGACCACTGTCAATCATCTTACGAGCCGGAGCATAGGGCATGTTGAGGAAGAACGACGTGCCCGGCAAGCAGGTGGGCATCACCGTGGTACCCTGGAGCAGAAGGATGTCGTCGTCGGTCATGCTCTCTAAGTGATCGACGGAGAGACAGCCCGTCCGGACGGCCACCTCCACCCCACCCGACGGGGCGAGCTCCTGACCGTGAATCTTTCCCCGGAGGCCGTACTTCGCGGCTGCCTCCAGAATGCGCAGCGTGTCGTCGGGGGTGAAGAAGCCCCGGTCGCAGAACACATCGACGTAGTCGGCCAGTCCCTCGGCCGCCACGGCGGGCAGCATTTCGCGGATGACCAAATCAACATACAGCCTCCGACGGACCTCCGGCCCCCTCCAACCTCCCCCAACTGGGGGAGGCTCTTGGTCATCCCAGTCCCTCCCCCTGTTGGGGGAGGTTAGGAGGGGGCCCACCGCATGCGCCCCCAAGAAGGTGCTGACCACGCGCAGGGGGGCGGTCTCCTTGATGCGGCGAATGACGCGCAGCATCTTCAGCTCGTCAGCGGTGTTCAGGCCGTAGCCGCTCTTGATTTCCACCGCGCCCGTTCCCTTTCGGATGATTTCGTCGATGCGGTGCATCGACGCACAGTACAGCTCGTCCTCCGACAGCTCGTGCAGGCGGGCGGCACTGTTCAGAATGCCGCCGCCCCGGCGGGCTATCTCCTCGTAGGAGAGGCCGCGCAACTTATCGACAAACTCGCCCTCGCGGCTGGCGGCATACACCAGGTGGGTATGCGAATCGCAGAACGAGGGCAGCACAGCTCCCCCCTGCGCGTCCACGGCCCG
>CAMPCG010000339.1 GCA_946644025.1 uncultured Prevotellaceae bacterium
TTCTTACTACCTTTTACTACTTCTTACTACTCAACTTGAGAAAGTTGAATTATTAACTGATAAACTTATTTCTTTATTTCATAGATGGTGGCCTTTCCGCCTTTCACCATAATATTATTATATGGCTCGGAGGGGAACACGAGGTTGGTCATCGCCATCTTTCCCTCGGCGTCGAAGGCTTCGATGCTGCAGCGGTCAATGTAGAGGCGCAGCTGCTTCACCGTGCCGTAGGTGGGGGCAGTGGTCACGCCGGCGAAGTTCTCGCTGAAGCTCACGTCGCCACTCTTCGTGCGGTCCATGGCGAAGGTCTGCTTTTGGGCGTCGTAGGTCATCACCACCTGCTCGCCTTTCGTGTTCGACAGCACAATCTCCGTCTGTCCCTTCATGTCGACTACAATCTCGCAGGCCTCCGTAGGCTTCTTCAGCTTTGCGCCACGGGCTGCAAGCATCTCCTTCGAGGGCACCACGCTGACGTAGGTCTCCTCGCCCGCCTTGAACAGTCCCAGGTCGCGGGCAATGGAGTTGGCCGAGCGGAACTGCTTCGTGGGCACCTGGTTGGCATACTGCCAGTTGGACATCCATGCCAGCACCACACGGCGCTGCTCAGGAGCATTGTAGAACGACACGGTGGCATAGTGGTCCTTGCCCCAGTCTAGCCACTTCGTCACCTTCGGCATCGACTCGCAGGTGAACTTATGCCCGTCGAAGTCTCCCACGAAATACTGCGTGGCCGAGCCGCCGAAGGGGCCGCCGGGGTTGATGTTGCACAGCAGCACCCACTTCTTTTGAGTGAGGAGTGAGGAGTTAGGAGTTTGGAGTTTGGAGTTAGGAGTTGCTGCGTTATTTGAACTCCTCACTCCTAACTCCTCACTTCTGACTTCTAACTCAAACAGGTCGGGACACTCCCACACACCGCCGTGGCAGCCATACTCCTGGCCGAAGGCCGACTCATACTTCCAGTCCTTCAGGTCGGCCGAGGAGTAAATCTGCATCTCCTGCCCCACGGCCAGAATCAT
The DNA here is from genome assembly GCA_946644025.1 of uncultured Prevotellaceae bacterium. The sequence goes on from CAMPCG010000339.1 coordinate 1,017, forward strand.
AATCCAGCGCTTCGTGGGCTCATACCAGAAGAGGTTGGGGTCGCGGAAGTCGGGCTTGTCGCTCGTGATGACGGGGTTGCCCTCATATTTCTCAAACGTGCGCCCGTTGTCCTTCGAGACGGCCATCGACTGTGTCTGGTTCATACCCGCCGAGGTGTAGAACGCCACCACCTCGTCGCCCGTCGTGATGCACGAGCCGCTGAAGATGCTGCCCAGCCAGTCGCCCTCTATGGCGGCCGGCTCGGCGTTCCAGTGGATGAGGTCGGTCGATGTGGAGTGGCCCCACGTCATGTTCTCCCACTGCGAGCCGTAGGGGTTCCACTGGTAGTAGAGGTGCCACACACCGTTGGCAGAACCTGCCTGCCCGTCGTTGCCTGACGGCGACGACGGCATATAGAACATACCGTTGGGGTCGTTCATCCATCCGTAGAGCGGCGTGTGGTGGTAGAGCGGGCGGAAACGCTCGCGGTTGGTGGTGTCGAAGGTGTCGGAATACTTCAGTTCGCGCCAGCAGGCAAAGTCCTTGATGGCACCCTTCGTGCGGCGGTCGCCGTGGAACGTGATGTCGAGCAGCTTAGCGTCGTCAAGCGACAGGGGCACAAGGTAGTCCACCTTGTCCACGGCAAGCTTCACGTTCAGACGCTTCACCATCTCGTTGTCGTCGTCAAGCACCGCGATGGACGCAATCTCCTCTTTCTCCTGCACAGGCAGCAGGATGTATTTCTTGTCCTGCGACACACGCAACATGGCGTGAACATCGCTCAGAACCATGGGCGACGACTGGGCCAAGGCACCCAACGCCCAACAACCAACACCTAACAGTGTAAATAACAGTTTCCTCATTGTGTTTAAGTTTTTAGTTAATTGAACAGGAGGCCCCCTGAGGCCCCCAGAAGCCCCCCCCTTCAGCCCCCGAGGGGGCTACGATAGACTCTCCCCTGAACGGCAAAACTATAGTAGCCCCCTCGGGGGCCGAAGGGGGGGCTTCAGGAGTCTTTGGGGCCTTTGGGTCTCAGTAATCATTTCCAGATGCTATTGAGCGTGCGTACCTGCGCCTTGCAGTCGGCTCCGCTCACTGTCAGCCGGTCGTAGATGGTGGTGGGGAACACGAGGTTGGTCATCGACATGGTGCCGTCCTTCGTCAGCAGCTCCACCGACGACTGGTCTACGTAGAGGTCGAGCGTTACGCTGCCCCCGGCGGTGTTCAGCGGGGCAGTCATCGAGGGTATGGAGAAGGTGCCGTTAAACGAGGTCTTGCCCGAGGTGGCGGTGCGGTGCGCGGTCAGTGTGCGCGCCGAGGCGTTGACGTCGAAGGCGAACTGCTCGTTGTTGTCGTTGCCGATGGTTACGGTCGTGTTCTTGTCGAGACTGAGCGTCAGCCGCAGCTGGTAGGCATCCTTGGCAGACAGAAATTTGAGGTCTGACAGTTCAGCCGTAAGCTCCTGCCACTGGCCAGCAATCTTGTCTGTCTCGCTGACGACGGGAGCGCAGAGCAGCGTCTGCCCGTCCACCTCGGCAAGCTTCAGCTCGCGGGGCAGCGTCATGGCCGAGCGCCAGGGCGAGCAGGGCACGTCGCCCGCGTAGCTCCAGTTGTTCATCCAGCCAATCATGATGTGCCGTTCGCCCGTGTTGCTCCAGGTGACACCGGCATAGCAGTCCATGCCGTAGTCCAGCCACAGGGGATAGTCGCGCTCGTCGGCGGTAAACGTCGTGCCGTCGAACTGTCCGGTGAAGTACATCATGCCCGAGCCCACGAGCGGGCCGCCGGGGTTCACGCTGACCAGGAGCACCCACTTGCTTTGAGTTTTGAGTGAGGAGTTAGGAGTTAGGAGTTCTGAAGGCGCAGCAACTCCTGACTCATCACTCCTCACTCCTAACTCAAACAGGTCGGGACACTCCCACTGCAAGTTGTTACGTCCCTTCAGGTCGGTGACGAAGGTGCTCAGGTGCTGCCACGACTTCAGGTCGGCAGAGCCATAGAACTCCACGCCCCGGCTCCAGCCCTTGGCCAGGGCCATAATCCATTTCTTCGAAGGCTCGTGCCAGAAGACCTTCGGGTCGCGCAGGTTGTCGTCGTCGTTCTTGATGACGGGGTTGCTGGCGTAGCGGGTGAAGTTCTTTCCGCCGTCGGTGCTGTAGGCAATGCTCTGCTGCTGCTTTCCCTGAACGTCGCCGGTCTCTCCGGCCGAGGTGTAGAGGGCCACCATGGCGCCTGCTCCGAAGCCGGCGGTGTTGTCCTTGTCTATGACACACGAGCCGCTGAAGACGGCTCCCAGTGCATCGCGGGTGAGGGCCACGGGCTGCTCCGTCCAGTGCAGCAGGTCTGTCGAGGTGGCATGGCCCCACGACATGTTGCCCCACACGTTGCCCTGTGGGTTATACTGATAGAACAGGTGGTACACGCCGTCGGCATAGACCATGCCGTTGGGGTCGTTTATCCAGTTC
>CAMPCG010000340.1 GCA_946644025.1 uncultured Prevotellaceae bacterium
CGTCATAGGCAACAGCATCATGGGCCTCAGCGGTCTGGGCGCCGTGTGGTGGCTCGTGCTCTTCGTCACCGCCCTGCTCTCCAGCCTGGTGGGCCTGCTGCTCTCGCAGTGTCTCAGTTCGGTGGTGGCCATCTACATCAGCATCCCCATGCTCCTCATTCCGCAGATACTGCTCTGCGGCCTGGTGGTCAGCTTCTCGGACCTGACGCCCAAGAGCACCACGGGCAACGTGCCCATCGTGGGCGACGTCATTCCCACGCGCTGGGCCTACGAGGCACTGGCCGTGACGTCCTACACCGACAATGCCTACGAGGCGCCCTTCTTCGCCCTCGACCGCGAGCGACAGGAGAACCAGTTCTACAACATGTGCTTCCTCGACGAACTGCAGTCGCAGCTCGAGACGCTCTGCGACGAGCAGCGCCGCGGCCGCGAGCAGAAGCCCATCCACATGGACGTCATACGCAAGAACCTGCCCGTCATCACCGACGTGTGCGGCCTCGAGCCCTATGCGGGCGACGAGTCGGCCGAGTCGCTCCGCGCCTACATGCAGCAGGCCAAGCGCATCCTGGCCCGCCGGAGCAACGACGCCACGCTCCGGGCCGACGCCCTCATGGCCAAGTTCATACGCCAGAACGGCAAGGAGCAGATGGTGCAGCTGAAGAAAGACCACGCCAACACGCGGCTCGAGGAACTGGTGACCGGCGCCGACCAGCAGCGCCCGCTCGACATCATCGACGGCTACATCGTGCCGCGCAGCATGACCATCTTCCTCACGCCGCGCAACCACTGCGGCCGCGCGCCCTTCTACAGCAGCGTGAAGATGGTGGGCTCTACGCCCGTGAAGACCCTCTGGTTCAACCTCGCCGTCATGGTGCTCATGATGATTGTGGCCGCAGGGCTGCTGCTCAACGATGTGCCAGGAAAATTCGTCAGAAAACAATAAATCGCAAAAAAACGCATTAATTATATTAGTAACAACAAAAACAATTAAACAACAATGAAGAAACTTACAATTCTTTCTGTAGCTTTCGCAGCTATCGTCTTCGCCGCTTGCGGAGGCAACAAGAGTGCTCAGAACACCGAAGAACCCGTTGAGAAGAGCTTTGAGCAGACGCAAATCGAGGCCAGCATCAAGATGCACCTCGACAGCATCTCGTCGGAAATCGCCAAACTGAAGAAGCTGCCCATCGTGGCCAGCGACGGCACCATCAAGCTCACCGACGCCGAGAAGCAGGTGAAGCCCGACTACCTCATGGACCCCGCTGTGGCCGACAACGCCCAGACGCTGGCCGAGAAGTATCGCATCCTCAGCGCCCTCGAGGTCGACAAGGAGATTGCCAAGCTCTACGACATGCCCGTCGAGGACTACGACAAGGCCATCACCAAGCTCGTCACCGACATCAACGACCCCTCGTTCGAGGCCATCAAGGACGCTTCTACCATCTTCGAGACCACTCAGGAGCTCTACGACGCCATGAACCAGAACAGCCGCATCAACTTCTTCTGGCAGATTGTGGCCACATCGGTTGTTGAGCAGCTCTTCGTCACCACTCAGAACTCGGAGAAGTTCCTCGCCGCTTTCGACGACGATGCAGCAGCTAACATCACCTACCGCATCGTGCTCCTCAAGGACGCCATCGACCGCCTGACCGAATACGACAGCGAACTGGCTCCCGTGGCCGAGGCCATCGAGCCCCTGTCGGTGCTCAACGCTACGACCGTGGCCGAACTGAAGGGTCAGCTCGAAGAGGCTAAGGAGAAGATTGCTACCGCCCGCGAAGCTCTGCTGAAGTAAGCCTATACCTATTAATAATATAAAGAGGGGTACACCTGCGCGGTGTACCCCTCTTTTTGCGTTTGGCTCACTAAAGACTTTCGTAGAGCTGGAAGATGCGGTGGGCCATGTGCCACTTCTCGTCGCTCGTCTGCCCGGGACGGCACTGCTGGAACTGGGCCACATGGTCTTCCCACTCGGCCTGTCGCGGCAGCGTGGCCAGGCGCGCCATCGCCGTGTCCCAGTCGAAGTCGAGGGCCGTCTCCACAATCATCACCAGGTGGTTGCCGCAGAGGTGGATGTCCATCTCGAGGATGCCCACCTCGCGAATGCCCGCCATAATCTCGGGCCAGAAGCGTTCGCGGCTGTGGGCCAGCTTGTAGCGTTCAATCAACTCGGGCTCGTCTTTCAAGTCCATCACCTGCACATAGCGTTTCACCGGCACGCCATAAGCCTTCACAGGATAACCTTCTGTCATAGTCGTAAATGTTATTTAGTGCAAAAATACACTTTTTCCTTCAGTAATCCGCATGTTTTATGCGAAAAATTGGTATATTTGCACACACAAACAGACTAAAAACCCCAAAACAATGAAGAAAACGTATCCAAAGATTGGTATTCGCCCGACGATTGACGGTCGCCAGGGTGGCATTCGTGAGGGCCTTGAAGAGAAGACCATGAGTCTGGCCAAGGCAGTGAAGAACCTGATAGAGAGCAACCTGCGCAACGGCGACGGTTCGCCCGTGGAGTGCGTCATCAGCGACACCACCATCGGTCGCGTGGCCGAGAGTGCCGCCTGCGCCGAGAAGTTCGAGCGCGAGGGCGTCGGCTCTACCATCACCGTCACGTCTTGCTGGTGCTATGGCTCAGAGACCATGGACATGAACCCCCACTACCCCAAGGCCGTATGGGGCTTCAACGGCACTGAGCGCCCGGGCGCCGTCTATCTGGCTGCCGTGCTCGCTGCCCACGCCCAGAAGGGTCTGCCCGCATTCGGCATCTACGGCCACGACGTGCAGGACCTGCAGGACAACACCATCCCGGCCGACGTGGCCGAGAAGATACTGCGCTTCGCCCGCGCCGCACAGGCCGTGGCCACCATGCGCGGCAAGAGCTATCTCTCGCTGGGCAACACCTGCATGGGCATTGCCGGCAGTATCGTCAACGCCGACTTCTTCCAGGACTATCTGGGCATGCGCACCGAGTATGCCGACCTGGTCGAGATACTGCGCCGCGTAGACTTCGGCATCTACGACCATGAGGAGTTCGACCGCGCCATGGCTTGGGTCAACAAATATGCCAAGCCCAAGGAAGGCCACGACTACAACGAGGACCGTCCGCTCTTCCCCGGCACGCCCATGACCACCTTCAAAGGCAAGGGCAAGGGCAAGACCCGCGAGGAGAAAGACCTGGACTGGGAGTTCACGGTGAAGAACATGATGATTATCCGCGACCTGATGCACGGCAACCCGAAGCTCGAGGAAATGGGCTACAAGGAAGAGGCCAAGGGCCACAACGCCATCCTCGGCGGCGTGCAGGGACAGCGCCAGTGGACCGACTATAAGCCCAACTTCGACTTCCCCGAGGCCATGATGTGCACCTCGTTCGACTGGAACGGCATCCGCGAGGCCGACGTGCTGGCCACCGAGAACGACTCGCTCAACGGCATCTCCATGCTCTTCGGCC
>CAMPCG010000341.1 GCA_946644025.1 uncultured Prevotellaceae bacterium
CTCCTGCACGTAGTAGGCCCCGGCATGCAGCAGGGGGTCGAAGGTGAAATTGGGCCTGCGGGTCAGGTACATCCCCTCGCGGCACCAGGGCACGGGGCCGGCGCTGAGTCCTTCAGCCAGTGGTCCGGTCCATTTCCACGGGTTCATCCTCACGCTCACGGGCGGTGTCTCGTCCAGTGCCGTGCAGTAGTCATGGAAGAGGCTTTCGCCCATCCATTGGCGTGTGTAGGTGGTGAAGTCGGGGGGCAGGTTCATGTGTCGGGTGTTCAGAAGTCTATGTCGAATCCGTCTTCTTCGTTCTCTTCCAACTGCGGCTTGCTCTGCGGCGGGTTTTTCAGGTTGCCGTCTTCATCGAGCAGTCCGTAGGTGGTGCGCAGCACGATGAATTCGGTGCGTCGGTTCAGCTGGTTGCATATCTCCTGTTTCTCCTTGTCGTTGAGCTGGGCGATGAATTCCTCGGTCAGCACGTCGCCTTCCTTCAGCCAGGGATATTTCTGGGCCTGCTTCTTTCGGATGGTCTTGGGCTTCTCCTTGCCGTAGCCCATGGGGGTCAGACGGTCGCTCGCTATGCCGTGCGCTATCAGATAGTCTACCACGGCCTGGGCGCGGCGCAGGGCCAGCCGGCGGTTGTAGTCCAGACCGCCGCGGTAGTCGCAGTGGGCGCTCAGCTCTATGGTCACGTTGGGATTTTCGTTGAGCAGCTTCACCAGTTCGTCGAGGGCGGCGGTCGACTCCGGCCGCAGGGTGGCCTGGTCGTAGTCGTAGAAGATGTTGTCTATCATCACTGGCGCCACAATCGAGGCCAGGGGAAACTGCAGCACGTGCTCTTTCGAGTCGGTCAGGTGGCTCTCGGCCTTCAGTTCCTCCTTGTGGTTCAGGTAGCCTTTGCAGGTGGCCAGCAGCACATATTCCACCCCGTCGTTGATCACCTGCTCGAACGAGCCGTCGCTCTTCACACTCAGTTTCTCGTTGGTGCCGTCATTGCCCACCATGTACACCTGGGCGGCGGGCAGCTCATAGCCGTCCATCTCATACACCCAGCCTTTTATGGTCTGCACTATCTCGGGTTTCTCGAAACTGAAGATATGGTCCCAGCCGCGTCCGTCACCGCGGTTGCTGCAGAAGTAGCCGCGGTTGTGCGGTCCTTCGAAGGTCATGCCGAAGTCGTCGCCCTGCGAGTTGAGCGGATAGCCTGGGTGCTCCAGCCGCCACTTCCTGTCGTCGCCTATCTTGGCGATGAAGATGTCGAGTCCGCCCATGCCGGCGTGACCGTCCGACGAGAAGTAGAGGTCGCCGTTGGGTCGGAAGGTGGGAAACATCTCGTCGCCCTCGGTGTTGATGGTAGGCCCGAGGTTCTCCACGGGGCCGTAGGTGCCGGACGAGATGACCTGCACCCTCCAGATGTCGAGTCCGCCCTGTCCGCCCGGCATGTCGGAGCAGAAGTAGAGCCACTTGCCGTCGGGCGAGATGGCCGGGTGGGCGAAACTGGAGAGGGTGTCTTTGGTGAGCGTCACCTCCGAGGGCTTGCTCCAGGCGGCGTCGGAGCGGTTGGCGCGCACTATCTTGGCATAGCGGGGGTAGGAGGGGTCGCTCGAGCATTGTGTGAGGTACATCTCGCGCTGGTCGGTCGAGAAGCAGCAGGCGCCCTCGTCGTATTCGGTGTTCAGTCCGCTCTCTATCTTCTCCGGCTTGAGCCACTTGCCCTTGTCGTCTTTCTGCGAGAAGAAGATGTCGCCGGGCTTGGCACCGGTTATGCCGCTCAGCTCATCGCCCACCGCCTCATTGCGGGTGGAGCTGAAGTAGAGGTATTCATACTGGTCGCCGAAGAGCATGGGCGAGTAGTCGGCGCGGCGAGAGTTGAAGATGTCCATCTTCTTCACCGTGTAGCGCGAGCCCTGCTCCTTCCACTGGGGGGCCATGCGGGCAGAACGCAGTCCCTGTGTGGCCAGGTCGTCGCCGGGAAAGGAGTCGAGCACGATTTCAAACTCGGCGGCAGCCTCCTTGTAGTTGCCGTTCTTCAGCAGCTGGCGGGCTATTCCCATGTGGGTCATGGGGTCGTCCTGCTTGTATCTTATCACATTGCGGTAGGCGGCTATCGCCTTCTGCGTGGCACCGGTCTTCTCGTAGCAGAATGCCATCTTGCGGGCTATCTGGCCGCGTTTCGGCTTGTCCTTGGCCGATGTCTTGCTGTAGGCGGTCTTGAATTCGTAGGCGGCGTCATAGTATTCGCCCAGGGCCAGGTATTTCTCGCCCCGTTTCAGGTTCCTGTCGGCTCCGCAGGCCACAAGAAGCAGTGTCAGGGCCAGTGCCCCGATGGTGTGGATATTCTTTCGCAATTGCATGTCAACGTTGATGGCGCATGTGCGCGTCTTTTTTATAACGTGAACGGTCCGCTTTTATTGTATCCGTTTTCAGATACCTTTCGGCGGTTTCGTGGCGGTTGAGGATGGTGTCTTTTAGGTCGAAAATAGGGGGAAAAGGCAAATCTTTGTCTGTTAAGGAAAAAAAAGGGGCAAAAATTTGTTTTTTTCGCAAGATTTTCTAACTTTGCGCTGTGTCTGCCTTCATGCGGGCATTACATGAAAAACCGATGGCCTTGTTCTTTATGGGGTCATTGCCCTAAAGCAAACTTAAGTAATAATCGATAAACCGTTCAATTGCCATGACTACACCAACCAATCAACATGCTGTTGGGGAAAAAGCCTACGACAGTTTCCTTGCCGATATACGGCAGTTTGTCCCGTCACATAAAATCTACACCGACGAACTCCGCACCCTGGGATGGGGTACCGACGCCAGTTTCTACCGCCAGATTCCCAAGGTGGTGGTTCGCAGCGACAGCGAGGAGCAACTCTCCAAGATAGTGCAGGCCTGTCGCCGCCACAAGGTGCCCTTCACCTTCCGCGCCGCCGGCACCTCCCTCTCCGGACAGAGCGTGAGCGACTCCGTGCTCATCGTGGCCGGAAAGTTCTGGGAGAAGTATGAGATAGGCCCCAATCAGGACACCATACGCCTGCAGCCCGGTATCGTGGGCGCCCGTGTCAACGAGATACTGAAACCCTACGGCCGCGTGTTTCCGCCCGACCCCGCCTCCATAGGCAGCGCCATGGTGGGCGGTATCGTGTGCAACAACGCCTCGGGCATGAACTGCGGCGTGCACGCCAACTCCGACCGCATGATGGTGAGCGCCCGCATCATCCTCACCGACGGCACCATCGTCGACACCGGCGACGAGAAGAGCAAGGCCGCCTTCCGCCAGTCGCACCCCGACTTCATCAAGAAGATTGAAGACCTGCGCGACAGGGTGCGGGCCGACAAGGAGCTGGCCGACCGCATCAACCATAAGTACAAAATCAAGAACGTGACCGGTCTGAACCTGCGTCCGCTCATGGCCTACGACGATCCCTTCGACATCATGGCCCACTGCATGGTGGGTTCCGAGGGCACCCTGGCCTTC
>CAMPCG010000342.1 GCA_946644025.1 uncultured Prevotellaceae bacterium
CAAGAGCGACGCCGAGGTGATGCGCTTCTGCCAGGCATTCATGAACGAACTCTACCGCGTCATCGGTCCCGACGAGGACGTTCCCGCTGGTGACATCGGCGTTGGCGGACGCGAGGTGGGCTACCTCTTCGGACAGTACAAGAAGCTCACCCACCAGTTCCAGGGCGTGCTCACGGGTAAGGGAATCCCCTTCGGCGGCTCGCTCATCCGTCCCGAGGCAACGGGCTACGGTACCGTCTACTTCCTCTGCTCCATGCTCGCCACCCGCGGCATTGACATCAAGGGCAAGAAGGTGCTCATCTCGGGTGCTGGCAACGTCGCACAGTATGCCGCCGAGAAGTGCCTCCAGCTGGGCGCCATCCCCATGACCATGTCAGACTCAGACGGTTACATCTACGACCCCGACGGCATCTCGCGCGAAAAGCTCGACTACATCATGGAGCTAAAGAATGTGGAGCGCGGACGCATCAAGGAGTATGTCGAGGAATATCCCACCGCCAAGTACTACGAGGGCAAGCGTCCCTGGTATGAGAAGGCCGACATCGCCCTGCCCTGCGCCACGCAGAACGAGATTAACGCCGAAGAGGCTCAGGCTCTGGTCGACAACGGCATCATCGCCGTCGCAGAGGGTGCCAACATGCCCACCCTGCCCGAGGCCATCAAGATTTTCCAGGACGCCAAGCTGCTCTACTCTCCGGGCAAGGCCAGCAACGCCGGCGGTGTGAGCGTCTCGGGTCTCGAGATGAGCCAGAACTCAGAGCGTCTCTCCTGGACAGCCAAGGAGGTGGACGACTACCTGAAGCGCATCATGAACGACATTCACGAGAACTGCGTGAAGTACGGCACACAGCCCGACGGATACATCAACTACGTCAAGGGTGCCAACGTGGCCGGATTCATGAAGGTTGCCAAGGCCATGATGGCACAGGGCATCGTGTAAGCTCGGCGAAGCCAAGGTTTATTACACGATGAGGCCCACAGGGCATCGAGTAAGAATCAGACCAACACAAACACAATCAACGATAGCTGTCCACTGCTGGCAGCAACGCTTCCGGCCACACCAACCCTGTGGCCGGAAGTCTTTTATCATCCAACACCCAACCCCTTAATTCGAGCGGTACTCCGAGGGCAACATTCCGAAAAGCTTTTTGAAGTTGGCGGCGAAGGCCTTGTGGGTATTGTAGCCCACGCGGTCGGCAATCTCGCCAATGGTCAGGTCGGTGTCGGCCAGCAGCTGCGCGGCGTGCTTCAGCCGCACGTTGCGGATGAAGTCGGCAGGCGAGATGCCGAGCATGTTGCGCATCTTCGTGTAGAGGGCCGTTCGGCTCATGAACACGTCCTGCGCCAGCTGGTCCACGCCGTAGTCGCCATCGGAAATATGGGCTTCAATGGCCTTGAGCATACGCTCGGTAAGCTGCCGCTCCTCCTCGTTCACACCGATGGACGAGGGGTCGACGTTGGTGGTTTCGGCAAACTGGTGGCGGGCCTGGTCGCGCAGCTCGAAGAGGCGGTTCACGCGCAGGTCGTTCTCACGCTCCATCTTCTCCCGTTTGCGATTCAGATAGAGCGCCGAGAGGCGTATCAGCACGACGATGAACGTAAGGCTGTAGGCCAGTTTTGCCCACCACGTGAGCCAGAGGGGCGGACGTATGGTGACGGCCAGCCGGGTGGTCTCGCCCCACTGCCGGCTGTCGATGGCGGCCTGAACCTCGAAGATGTAGTCGCCGGGCGGCAGAGCGCGGTATTCGGCCCTGCCCATGCTGCCGTCGAAGCCGCCATAGGGCTGCCACGACTTCTCCAGCCCCGCCAGCCGGTAGCGGTAGCGTGTATGCGAGGGCGCGGCATAGTTGAGGGCCGAGAATTGGAACGAGAGGTCGTTCTCGGCGTGGGAGAATGTCAGCGGGCCGGCAAGTCTTCCCAGTGGCAAGGGCGCTCCGCCTACGCTCATCGCCGTGATAACCACGGCGGGCGAAGGCGACGCAATATCAAGCCACTCGGGCCGGAAGCAGACGGCCTCGGAAGAGGAATAGGCAAAGAGCAACCGGCCGTCGTCAGTGACACACGCTGCACGCTCCATCATCGAGACACAGGGAATGCCGTCCTCAGGTCCATAGTTGATGACGGTAGGCGTGATGCGCGACACGCCGCCCGATGTCCCCGCCCACACATGGCCCGCACGGTCGACGAGCAGGCTGCGGATGCAGTTGTTGGACAGTCCCTCAACACGGGAAGAGTCGCAGAACAGGCCGTTCTGCGTCCCTGTCCACAGCCGCTTCTGCGCATCGAGCGTCATGCAGTTGTATTTGTCGGAATAGCGTTCGATGGTCTTGGCGACGGGCAGAGGTGCCAGCGTGTCGGCCTTGATGTCGAGCAGGAAGGCTCCGTTTTGCGAGTAGACAGCCGTCCACTGGCTGTCTATGACGAAGGCTCCTACGATATGGCGATAGTTGTTGAGCACGGGAAGCCGGTCGTTGAGCGTCACACGCCTGGCGTCGGCATCTCCCGCCGGCGAAGAGGAATAGCGCAGCAGGCAGAGCGAGTCGCAGAGCAGATAACGATGGTCGGGCAGCTCGGTGGTGAAGTTTGCCTTGCTTCGGGCCAGCCCTATGAGCGGGTGGTTGTCGGAGAGGTGCTCAGCCTGCCGGCGGGACGGAGACTGATAGGCTATGCCGTTACGCTTGTTGGCGGTCCAGCGGCCTCCCTGGCGGTCGGTGACGGTCTGGGGAGAGGGCATGAAACTCGTCATCAGCGATTGTGACAGCCGCTGCTCCACGTCGTAGCGAAACGACCGCGTGCGGGCATCAAAGAGATAGATGCGGTAGAAGTCCATGAGCCACAGCAGCGAGTCGCCCTGCCACAGGTGGGCATAGCCTTCGCCATAATGGGGCAGGCGGTAGGCACGGCTATAGTCGCAGGCCACGGTCTGGAAGCCCCGCCCGTCGGACAGGCAAAACACGCCCTCACAGTTCACGAGCATCTGCCCGTTGGGAAGCTCTACCATCTGGTGAACCTCGCCCGTGGGCAGTCCGTCGCTCACCGTCCAGTGCCTTTCCTGAGCAGTGGCCGACAGCACAAGCAGCAGATAAAGAATGGATAGGAATAGTTTTTTCGTCATAGTCTATTGGCAGGAAATCGACTTCTATAAAGCTAATAGTTGTTACTCCTACTGCTGGGGATTGCGACGTGAGACACGTCGCCTCCTACTTCTTCGCTGCAAAGGTATCACTTATTTCGCAAACGTAGGCGTATTTGTACAAAATTTATGGCCGAAAACGTACAAATACCCCTGCGGCGGTCGTTTTTGTACGTTAAGGAAGGCCCTTTCGGCCCGGAATGAGTACTTTTGTGCCGTCAAAAAACGGTTCTACAAGAATCTGTGTGGGTCAATACCGTGATGAAGATATGAGTTATATGC
>CAMPCG010000343.1 GCA_946644025.1 uncultured Prevotellaceae bacterium
GGCTTTCCGTGGCTGCACGTCGCTGCAGGCCATCGTTGTTCCCAACGGCTTGACGTCTATCGGCAGCCATGCCTTCCGCGACTGTCGCGCGCTGCGCTCTGCCGACATTCAGGGATTCATCAAGACGCTCGAGAACGACCTGTTCAACGGCTGCGGCAGCCTGGCCGAAGTGCAGCTCCCCAACACCATTGAGAGCATTGAAGGCAGCGTGTTTGAAGGCTGCGCCAGCCTCACGGCGTTTGAAATGCCCATCGCCGTGAAAAACGTTGGTAGCAGCGCCTTCAAAGGCTGCGCGGCGCTGCAAAGCATCACGCTGAGCACAGCCCTGAAGAAAGTGGGCGGCAGTGCTTTCGCTAAATGCGCCAGTCTGAGAAACGTAAAAAGCAATGCTTCACTGGCGCCAAAAATAGAGAAGAGCACCTTCAAGGATGTTCCCGTGGGAGCTGCCCGTCTGGAGGTGCCTAAAGGCACTCGGAACTTCTACACCGTGGACAAATACTGGACAAACTTCGGCAACATCGTAGAAGAATATTAAGGCAACAGGAATAGAGCGTATTTTAGATACCACGGATTACACCGATTTAACGGATTTCGTTTCATCAGTGTAATCCGTGTTTCATTTAGCGCCATCGGGGAATCCGCCTCATCGGTGTGTGTAATCTGTGGTACCCCTTTCATTTTGCCTTTGCCCTTGCAAAGGCCATAGCTTCTTCCAGCCCTTCGGTAGACTTCAGCTTGGCGGTTTCGCTGAGGAAGAGCCTATAGTATTTGCGCTCATTGGCCGCATCCTTGAGCGCGCCATAACCCTGAGCCAACTCATAGTAGACGTAATAGAGCTTGTCGGGATGATGGGCCAAGCACTGCAGATAGGCATCCACGCCGGCCTGCATGTTGCCCATGCGCAGGCAGGCGTCGCCCATGGTCTCGAAGATGAGAGCCATCACTTCGTCGTCGGGCAAGAACAGCTTGGCAGCCTGCTGCAGATAGCCGACGCCCTCGTCGTCGTGCCCCATCTGCGTGGCCACGATGCCCAGTTTGGCCAGGCAGGTGGCATTGGCATGGCCCGTGGCACTGGCGGCATGGCGAAGCACGCGATAGGCATTGGGGCGTTCGTGACTCATATAGTAGCACATGCCGAGGGGGAAAAGCACGATGACGCTGCTGTCGCCCCGCTCTGCCAGCCGCTCATAGGTGCTGATGGCCTCGGCATACTGCCCACAGAGATATTGGGCATAGCCCATCTGCCGTTCTACGTAGACATTCGCCGAGTCGAGCTGATGGTATTGCATCGTGAGTTTCAGGGCTTGCTCCGAATGGCCAGCCTCGTTGTATTTCGACGCCACGTCGGCCACGACCTCTGCATCGAGAGGGAAAGTCTCGATGATTCTGCCGCCCCAGACGAAGAGCGAGTCCATCTGCTTCTGGCGGGCAAAGCAATGGTATTTGAGCCGCATGTCGGCATGGCGCAGACTGTCATCGCTGATGCTGCTCAGTGCGAGCAGCGCCTGTCGGTAATCGCCGCGCTGATAGTGGCAGTCGGCCAGCCGGCGCACGGCTTCGTCGGTGGCATGGAGCTGCAGCGAGCGCTCATACCACTCCATGGCATGAAGCAAGTCGAAGTCGGCCATGCAGCAGTTGCCGCGTACAAGACAGCCGAGGGCCTCGTCGGCCCGATTCCCGTCGTCGGCATGCATGGATATGGGCAACAACAGGAGCAACAAGAATGCAAGGATTTTCATTGCGTTAAGATGGTTGATTGGTTTCTATTTCCCTTATTCGCCGGTCGAAATCGCGGGCGCCGCCTTTCTGGCCGAACAGTTTCTCCATGAGTCTGACGCGCATGTTGGTCACCGCTTGTGGCGACGAGGCTGTGAGAGCGGCCATCTCCGACGGTATGAAGCGCAGCTTGATGAGCTGGCACACGTGCATTTCCTTGCCGTTGAGATGGTGTTCTTCGAGCAATGCCGTGAAGGCGGGCATGAGCAGTCGTAGCTGCTGCCAGTCGGCGGGTTCGGGCAGTTTGCCTTTGGCTGCCAGTGCGTGCAGCCTCACCACGGTCTCGGCATTGAGCAGATTGCCGTCCACATTCCATCGCTCTGGCGGCTGGCGGTCTTCCTGATAGTCGGCCAGTTTCCCTTCGAGCATGCTTATCTGCCGTTGCTTTTCGGCAATGAGCAGTTCGTCGGCCTGCCGTTCGTGCTGCAGCTGGGCCAACTCGGCCCGCGTCTGCTGATAGCTGTTCAGGTCGGCATTGTAGCGCGAATTAAGGCTCTCGATGAGACGGGAGAGACGGCCTACACGCCTACGATGATACCATCCGAGCACCAGCACGGCCACCATGAGCACCACGGCCGCCAGAAGCAGCGCAATGATGCGCCTATAGAGGCGCTGCGTGGAGGCATGGTTGTCAAAGTCGCGTTGCATCTCCACCACGCTGGCCGTTCCTCCTCGCTCATTCTTCATCTGAAGCACGCGCACTTCTCTCTGACTCAGGTCGAGGGCACGGTCGGCCTGGTGCATCTCCTTGAAATGGGCAATGAGCTTCTCGTATACTTCCACTTGCAAGTCCAGATCGAAGCCATTGAGAGCCATATACCAGTAGTCTGCCGCCTCAGCCTTGCGTCCCATCTTGTGGCACAGGTCGCCCAAGAGCTTCACGGTCAGTTCCTGAGGAACCATTTTGTAGGCCTCTTCCAACTGTTGGCGTGCCGTCAGGTCGTAGCCCACGCGCAGGTTCATGGCCGCCAGGCTGGTGAGCACCATGGCCTTGACGCGCTTGTCGACGCGTCGCAGCAGCGGTTCGGTCTGCTGAGCGTAGGCGTTCTGTCGCTTCACGTCGCCATGCCGCCCGTAGAGTTCGGCCAGCTGAGTGAGAGCCGTGGCCTGCCAGTTGGCATTATCCACCTGCCGGGCTGCAGCCAGCGCCCGCCGCATATAGTCAACGGCCACCCGCCAGTTGTCGGCTTCAGCATTGATGCGCCCCAAGGCCTCGAACACATCGTGGCGCAGGGGAGCTTCATCCCTCGACCGCACCATCTGCTCGGCCTCCTTCAGCAACTTCACCGCCTCGGGATAGCGCCTGTCCTCATAGTACGAGATGCCCTGATGAAGCGTAGCGCGCAGGCACCGTTTGCGGTCGCCATGCGCTGCAAAGAACTGCCGGCTCAGCTCCAGCAGCGAGTCGCTCGCCACCATGACACCCGCCTTGTGCAGAGCCTCAACGGTGAGCAAGTGGCAGAGCGAACGGTCGGCCTCGCCCATGGTGTCGGCTTCCAGCTTGTAGATCATTTCCACGGTGTGCACGGGGTGGCTGTTCACTTCCTGCTCAGCCTGCAAGAGAATGGCGTTGCGTGGCCGTTCATTCGAACAGCCCGCAACCACCAGGGCGAGAGAGAATAAAAGTATATTCGGATT
>CAMPCG010000344.1 GCA_946644025.1 uncultured Prevotellaceae bacterium
AAGGAAGAGAGGAAGGACGCGCAGAAGGAAGAGAGGAAGGACGCGCAGAAGGAAGAGAGGAAGGACGCGCAGAAGGAAGGGAGGAAGGCATAGGAATTGGAGAGAAAAACGAGAAAATAAAGATTGCCCGGAACCTGAAAGGCAAAGTCCCGGTCGAAATCATCATCAGCAGCACAGGCCTCTCAGCCGAAGAGATAGACATGCTTTAGCTACCTTGATGACGCCGAGCGCGCCGCCGTGGAGGCAATAAATGTCAACAATAATAAAGGCGTCAAAAGCCTTGTACTTCATAGAGCCGCTAAGGAACTCTCCCACCGCCGGCAACGAGCTGCGAACATTCGACTTGCCGGAAAGCAAGAACCCAACGGATATTGACGGCCAAGGCCAAGAACTGGTATCCACGAGGCTAAAGGAAAGCCGTTCTTTCTATGGGAGGAAGCCGTCTTATCTATGGGAAAAGACTATCTTTTCTATGTGAAAGGATAGTCTTTTCTCTTTATCAATACATTTGGGTTAAATAATGTGTAATTTTTCCTTCCGAGACCGCCTACTTGGAAAATACTTCGTAATTTTGTAGCACAAATCATCAATCTTAATCGAAAATTACTAAACCGTAAATACGCCCGATGCCTTTAAGACTACCCGACAGGCTGCCTGCCATAGAGTTGCTAAAACATGAGAATATCTTCGTGATGGACACCACCCGCGCCCATCACCAGGACATACGCCCCCTGCGCATCGTCATCCTCAACCTCATGCCCATCAAGATTACCACCGAGACCGACCTCATACGCCTGCTCTCGAACACGCCACTGCAGCTCGACATCAGCTTCATGAAACTGAAGAGCCACACGCCCAAGAACACTCCCGTGGAACACATGATGATGTTCTACCGCGACTTCGAGGCCATGCGCCACGAGAAGTTCGACGGCATGATCATCACCGGCGCCCCTGTAGAGAACATCCCCTTCGAGGAAGTGCGCTACTGGCAGGAGCTGTCCGAAATCTTCAGCTGGGCACGAAGCCACGTCACCTCCACACTCTACATCTGCTGGGCAGCACAGGCGGCACTCTACAGCTTCTACGGCATACCTAAGTACCAGCTGCCTAAGAAGATGTTCGGCATCTTCAGCCAGAACATCCTCCAGCCACAGCTACCCATCTTCCGCGGCTTCGACGACCGATTCATGATGCCCCACAGTCGACACTCGGAGATTCACCGCGAGGACATCGTGGCCAACCCTGCCCTGCAGCTCATCGCCGAGTCGGCCGATAGCGGCGCGAGCATCGTCATGGCACGAGGCGGGCGCGAATTCTTCATCACCGGACACATGGAGTATGCCCCCAACACCCTCGACAACGAGTATCGGCGCGACAAGGGCATACGCGACGACGTGGAGCTGCCGCGCAACTATTACACCGACAACGACCCTACCCTACCCCCGCTCGTCACCTGGCGGGCTCACGCCAATCTCTTCTACAACAACTGGATAAACTATTACGTCTACCAAGAAACTCCCTTCAACATCAACGACATCAGCTAAAATGAAAAGACACTTCCTCCTCCTGGCCCTACTCACCCTCGCACTGGCCGCCGACGCAGCAGAAACGGTGAACTTCGGAAAGGGCCGTCTCACCATCACTAACGTGGCCCGCAATGCCATTCGTATACAGTATGCCGAACAGCCCGCAGCCAGTCCGTTGCCCGACTTTGTCTACGTGAAGCACGACGAGCTGAAGAACTGCGACGTGAAGGTGAACATCGACCGCAAGCGGCAGCTACTCACGCTGAAGGACAGCAAGGGCAAGTTGGTGTTCACCGCCACCGCCCACCAGATGAACGGCGAGGAAGCCACGTTGACATTCCGCTCGCCCGTCGATGAGTTTCTCTTCGGACTGGGACAATTTCAGGACGGCTTTTCCAACGTACGCGGACTGTCGCGCCGACTCACGCAAGTAAACACGCAAATCAGCCTGCCCATGCTGCTGTCCAGCAAGGGCTACGGCCTGCTGTGGAACAACTATGGACTGACCGACTTCAACCCCTGCTCGCAGAGCGTTCAGCTGGTGAAACAGGCTGGAGCAGGACAGCGCGAAGAAGTCGACGTCACTTCGACAGAGGGCGGTAAGAGGGAGGTGCGCGAGCGCCACATCTTCGAGGCCACCATCAATATGGAAGAGACCGGCGACTACGCGCTGCTGCTCGACGTGGGGCAGAAGATGGCCCGCCG
Source organism: uncultured Prevotellaceae bacterium (assembly GCA_946644025.1). The sequence goes on from CAMPCG010000344.1 coordinate 2,232, forward strand.
CCACAACCTGACCATCGACGGCAAGACGGTCATTGAGATGCAGAATGTATGGCTGCCGCCCACCACGTCGCAGATAGTACGTCTGGAGGCAGGGCAGCACAAGCTCACCGCCGAGCTGACCAAGGACGACAAGCCCACGCTCTATTATAATAAGGTGAAGGACGAGACCACGCTGCGCTCGCCCGTGGCCACGGCCGTCGATTACACCGTCTTTGTTGGTACGCCCGACGAAATCATTGCCACCTACCGCGAGCTTACCGGACCGGCATCGCCCATCCCCGCCTGGGCACTGGGATATATTCACTGCCGCGAACGTTTCCACTCGTCCGAAGAGATTCTGACCACCGCCAACCGTTTCCGCCAGGAGCAGATACCCGTTGGAATGTTGGTGCAGGACTGGCAGTATTGGGGGAAATACGGCTGGAACTCCATGCAGTTCGACGAACAGTATTACCCTGACCCCAAGGCCCTTACCGACAGCCTGCACCGTATGGGCATCAAGCTGATGGTGTCGGTGTGGTCGAAGATTGACAAGCGCTCGGAAGTGGGCCGACAGATGGAAAGTGCCGGTCATTACATCCCCGGCACAGACTGGATAGACTTCTTCGATGCCGACGCCGCTGCCGCCTACTGGAAGAATTTCTCCGAACGGCTGGTGCCGCTGGGCATTGACGCCTGGTGGCAGGATGCCACGGAGCCCGAGAACGACGACCTCGCCGGCCGACGGGTGAACAAGGGTCGATGGAGCGGCGAGCAAGTGCGCAATGTCTACCCGCTGATGGTCAACAAGACTGTCTACGAGGGACTGAAGAGCTGCGGCAAGGAGCAGCCGTTCATCCTCACCCGCTGTGGATTCCCCGGCATACAGCGCTATGGGGCTGCCCTCTGGAGCGGCGATGTAGGCAACGACTGGGAATCCTTCCGCCGTCAGATAGTGGCGGGCCTTGGCGTACAGGCTGCCGGCATACCCTGGTGGACCTACGACGCAGGAGGCTTCTTCCGCCCCGGCAATCAGTACAACAATCAGGACTACATCGACCGTATGTTGCGCTGGATAGAGCTTTCGGTCTATCTGCCGCTGATGCGCGTGCATGGCTATATGAGCAATACAGAGCCTTGGAACTACGGACCTGAAGCACAGCAG
>CAMPCG010000345.1 GCA_946644025.1 uncultured Prevotellaceae bacterium
GTCGTCGGTCTTTTCCTTCTTGTCCTTCTGCTCCTTCTCTCTTTCTTTGGCCAGTGCTTTCTCCTCCTTGGTCATGAGAGCCCGCTCGTAGGCAGCAAGGTCGAAGAACATCATGTAGACATCCTCTTCGGCCCCCCAGCTGCCGTGGCTTCTGTAGCCGGCACGGTCGCTGGTGAAGATCATGGCCTTGCCGCCCAGTGCCCATTTTGCATAGCCGTTGCTGTAGCCGCTGTTGGTCAGGTTGTAGGGTTCCTTCTGTCCGCTGGCGTCGATGAGAGCCACGTCAGGACTGTGCCATCCGCCAACGCCGATGTAGCTTGCCAGCAGCCAGCGGCTGTCAGGGCTCCACTCCATCCACAGGTCACCGTCGGAGTAGGAGTAGTTGAAACGCCCGTCAAGTACGGTACGTACCTCCTTACTCTTGAGGTTCATGACGCGCAGGTCGGCACGATTCTCAAAGAAGGCTATCTCCTTGCCGTCAGGGCTGTATTTGGGCTGCTGCGAGACGCGGTCAGTCTCCGTCAGTTGTGTTTCCTTCAGTGCCGTGGCGTAGGTGAACTGCTTCTCGTCCTTGCTACTGATGGTCGTCTGGAATATCTGCCACACGCCGTTGCGCTCGGAGGCATAGACAAGACTTCTGCCGTCAGGGGCGAAGTCGACGTTGCGTTCCTGCTCGGGCGTGTTGGTTATGCGTTTCGTCGTCTTGTAGTCGAGCGATGTAACGTAGACGTCACCGTGCATGACGAAGGCTATTTCCTTGCCTTTGGGCGAGAGGCATATCTCCGTGGCTCCGCTTGTGACGGTCTGCCTTACCAGTTCTCGGTCGTTACGGTCTGCGGTGATGCTGATGTTTACGCGCTGCTGCTGTCCGTTCTTCCAGGTGTATATCTCGCCGTCGTAGCTATAGCACAGTGTGCCGTTGTCGGCAACGGTAAGGAACCTGACGGGGTTGCCTTTGTGGTGTGTCAACTGCTGCTCGGCAGTTCCGTCGATGTTGCGTTTCCACACATTGAATGTGCCGTCTTGCTCGCTGAGGTAGTAGAACGATTGGTTGTCGGCAGCCCATCGTGGTGTACGGTCTTCCCCTCTGAATGTGGTCAGCTTGGTATGGCTGTCGCCGCGTTTCACCCAGATGTCGCGTGTGATGGCGCTCTGGTGGTGCTTTCTGAAAGGGTCTTCGTAGCCTTTGTAGTCGTGGTAGAGCATGTCGCCATTGGCATTGAGGCTCACGTCCTCCATGGTGTAGGTGGAGTAGAGTCGTGGCCGTCCGCCGTTGGTGCCGACCTCGTAGATTTGGGGGAAGTCCGAGCCAGGGTTGATGATGCTCTTTGCCGTAGGCATGTAGTCGGCTGAGAATAGTACGTTGCCGTTGCTGGTGAAGGTCAAAGGCCGCTCGCTGGTGGAGTGGGTGGTCAGTCGGGTGGGGACACCGCCCTTGGCGTCGATGATCCATACGTCGAACGAGCCCTCACGGTTGGAGGAGAAGGCTATCTTGCTGCCGTCCTTGCTCCATACGGGGTAGGCGTCGTAGGCAGGGTTGGTGGTCAGCTGCCGTGCCTCTCCGCCTGCAGCAGCCACGCTGAAGAGGTCGCCCTTGTAGCTGAATACTATTGTCTTGCCGTCGGGCGAGATGGCAGGAAAACGTAACCATAACGGACGGTTCTCGGCCGCAGTGTTGATGGCCCATGCGGCGGCCATTATTGTGAGAAGTTTTTTCATTGTTGTTGGGTGTTGGGTGTTTTACTTAACGGCTACCTTTTTGGTGGTACCGTCGCTAAAGCGTATAACGTATAGTCCCGATGGCTGGTGCTTCCCCACCATGCGCCGACCAAGCAGGTCGTAGCAGGCATCCTGTGTTGTGCTACGGTCTGTGCTCAGAGCATGAATGGCTGAAACGTCGGTCTGGTGGTAGGTAAACGAGGCAAGTCCGTCGCTGCTGACGCTGATGTCTGTCAGCGACTTTCCTTCGTAGTCGCTGGCGGGCTGTGACAGGGCCGTCAGCGAGTCGTTGTCCTGGTATGGGTATGCCCATTGACCTTGTCTGTAGGTGCTGTTGCTGCCGTTTGCCTTCTTGAGGGTGTAGCGGTTAGCTGCCGCGCTCTGAAACGACGTGTTAGGCATACCGTGAAGCCACACCTCCTCGTCGTATTTGACGTGGAAGATGAGTATACCGCTACCGGGCAACTCCTTATCCCATCCCTGCTGCTGCCGGTTCTCGACGATATAGTAGTCGTTGTCGTCTTGCTGACTGCGTATGATGTAGGCCTGCTGTTGGCTATTGGCGGGCTGCATGTTGCTGACGTTGGTTGTCGCTGTCAGTTCTGTAGGTGTGGTCCATCCCATGAACATGCGCTCATGCACTGAGTAGCAGGGTGGGCAGAAGCCTCCCCCGTTGTAGTTGCCATTGTCCATGAGGTCCCATTTTGCTACGTGCTGCGTACTACCGTTGTAGAAGTCGGGCAGTCCGAAGCAGTGACTGTACTCGTGGCAGATGGTGCCGAAGCTACCATAGTCCTCATTGCTTGTCAGTTCGTTGACGCAGCAATAGGTGTTGACCATCAGACTGTCGCCTGCCGTGGCGGTCGGTACTTTTACGGGCTCGTAGTCATAGTCGGTCATCCAGCTCTGATTAGGCCAGATGGTATTTGAGTCGCCTCCGTCGTTCATACCCTTGCCGGGATAGATGATGAGCAGTTGGTCAACATAGCCGTCGGCGTTCCAGTCGTATGGCGTCCAGTCGGTGACAATACCGTCGAGGGCTGCCAACACGTCCTGCACGAGTATGGGACATCCAGGGTCGGCTGTTAAGTTGCTGCGGTATAGCGTGCGCGAGGTGGGTAGGAGTACGTGGTGCAGGTCGAAGTGTACCTGCAGCTGGCCGTAGCTCTGGTCGTAGAAGTAGTCGCTGACGGAGCCATGGAAGGGCGCCTGGCTGAACTCCTTGGCATTGAACACCTCATTCCAGAATGGCAGCGGTTCATGTTCTCTAAAAGTCAGGTCATTAAACGACACCAGCACCGTCATCTGCCGTCGCTCGCCAGTATATTGAGTAGTACGCGAAGTGCGGTGCAGCGTTTTGCCGTCAATGGCGGCTACTGGCTTGTGAGGTCTTGCCCTACATGGACGGAAGTCTGGAAGCTCGCTGGCTGTTGTCGTTGTCGTAACGGCGAGTAGCATGAAAAGCAATGTCTGCTTGCACGTGGCCAGCAGACGGCTTATGATACCGGCCTTTATCATCATTTTGTCAGTCATTTCCATATTCAGCTATGAACTTTGGGCGGCTAAGTTGATGACCTCCTGAATATCCAGACTGTTGACTATACCGTCACCGTTAAGGTCGTAGACTTTATCGGTACTTCCCGTTGCGCAGGC
>CAMPCG010000346.1 GCA_946644025.1 uncultured Prevotellaceae bacterium
CCGTTCTTGGCCTTGAAGGGGTCCAGTTCGCCGGCGGCAGGCTGTGCCACCTCGACAATGCCGCCAAAGGCGTCGCTGTCCTTGCCGGCCCCCTTCAGGCGGATGGTCACCTTGTCGGCAGCCACCAGGCGGGTGGGCGTAAGGTGCACGTAGCCCAGGCTGCGGGGCGTCTCGCCGCTCCAGATGAGCTCCTTGTCGGCATAGATCTCTAAGGGATAGCTGCGCAGGCGCCATCCAGTGAGCTTCATGCAGATGTCGCTGATGGTGGCCTTGCGCGCCAGCCGGTAGGTGATCCAGGCAGTCGACAGGCGGCCGTCGTTCTTCCATTCCGAGAGCTCGTTGTCGTCGAAGCTGTTGGCGGCGTTGGTGCTGTCGTAGCCGGCGTGAGCATCGATAATATCGATGCCAACGGAAGAAGGACGGAACGATGGGGTGGGGGGTGTCTCGCCGCGGTCCAGACGGCCTTCCAGCGTCAGCTGCGGTAGGTAGTTCTTGGTGTCCACGGCCTCGGTCTGCACTGTCAGGTAGGCAGGTCTTATGCCTTCGGCCCAGGCGGCCAGACGGATGTCGCCAGCCGTCCTCGTCGTGCGGACGAGCAGGCGGTTCACACCGCACACCAAGGGCACGGCATGGCCGCTGGCCAGTGAGCCTATCCACTCGCCTTCGCCCCACAGTGAGAAGTGCACCGTGCGGTCGTCGAGCGGGCAGCGCCGCCCCTGGCGGTCGACGGCCTCCACCTGGACGAGCACCATGTCGGCCCCGTCGGCCTTCGTGCCCTCAGGGTTCTGCAGGGCAGTCAGCCTGAGCGCGTAGGGCTCGCCGACGGTTTCTACTTGGTAGCTGCTGCCGTCGGAGCCTACAGCCAAGAGCGTTCCCGGCTCGTAGGGCACGTCATCGAAAGAGTGAAGATAGCGGTACTGCCGGCGGCCCTTCCCCAGCGAGCGGCCGTTCAGGAACAGCTCCACTTCGTCTGCCGTCGACACCACGTACTTCGTTAAGTGGAAAGTGGAAAGTGAGAGGTGAGAAGTATTATTAGCTTTGCTCTCTGTTCTTTCGTAGTTCCAGTGGCCCACGATGTAGGTGCGCGGCACCTCGTCGTCGACCCATCCGCTCCACATCACCTGGTGGGCGTAGAAGGCATCCTTGGGCACGCGCATGGCGTCAGTGACACCGCTGGTGCGGTAGTGCGACTCGCCGCGGTGGTGGGTGTTCGTGTCAGAGAACACAATTTTCACGCCGCCCGACGAGACGCGGCTACCCGTGCCGGGGCGTTCCAGCCAGTAGTCGTACCAGCGGCGCACCATCTCGACGGCCAGCTGGTCCATGTTGTGGTTATAGTCGGGCGCTGGTTTTTCGCGGTAGAGCGGCCCGTCGCCCTCCTGGTGGTAGGGGTACGACCAGTTGTCCCAGTATTTGCGCAGCCCCTCGTCGCGACAGTATTCCATGGCCCATAGCGGGTGCTTACGCGACTTGTTGATGTAGAGCATCTCGCCGCCATATTCCGCCTCGTCGATGTCGAGCATCTCGCGGCTGCCGATGGCGCGGCCGCCGCAGGGGTCGTAGGTGTCGCGGATGGCCTTCAGTTCGAGCATGTGCTCGCGGCTGATGCTCTCGTTGCCGCCCTCGTAGAACAGGATGCTGGGGTTGTTGCGGTTGTAGATGATGGCGTCGCGCATCAGTTCCGTGCGCTGTTGCCAGCGGGCACCCTCGACGTCCTTCTCGGCATCGCCGGCAGGCATCGCCTGGATAAGCCCCACGCGGTCGCACGACTCCACATCCTGTTTCCAGGGCGTGACGTGCATCCAGCGCACCACGTTACCCCCCGACTGCACCATCAGGTCGTTGCTGTAGTCGCTCAGCCAGGCAGGCACGCTCAGCCCCACGCCGGGCCACTCGTTCGAGGTGCGCTGGGCGTAGCCGTGCACCATGAGGCAGCGGTCGTTGAGCCATATCTTGCCCTCGCCGAAGCGAGTCTTGCGGAAGCCGGTGCGTATGACGACGCGGTCCTTCCTCCCTTCTCCTTCCTCCTTCCTCCCTTCTCCTTCCTCCACCAATGCCGTCTCCACCGTGTACAGATAGCCGTAGCCCCACGACCAGAAGTACAGGCCCTGCACCGCCTGCTCGGCTTTGGCCGTGGCCGTCTGGCCGGGCTGCAGGGTCATGGGCTCGGGGCTGTTGAAGTTGGCCACCGTGTTGCCGTCCTTGTCCTTCATCACGACCGATAGAGTGAACGAGCGCTCACGCGTGTCCTCGTTCCTCACCTGGCTTTCCACGTGGATGGTGGCCTTGTGGGCGGCCATGTCCATGTCGGTGGCATAGACGTAGGTGCCCGTAGTGCCCAGGTTCGAGTAGAGGGGCAGCGTCTGGTAGAGACGGTCGGTGACGTGCAGCCATACGTTCTTGGGCAGTCCGCCGTAGTTGGCATTGAAGTTGCGGTCGTTCCACTGGTAGCGGCTGTCCAGCCTTCGGTCGCGGTACTGCCACGAGTTGTCGCAGCGCACGGCCAGCACGTTCGCTCCTTCTTTTATATAAGGTGTGAGGTCGAGTCCGAAGGCCATCACGCCGTTGTCCGAGATGCCCACGTGCTCGCCGTTCAGGTAGACGTCGGCCCCCTGGCGGGCTCCCTCGAACTCAACGAACACTTTTCCTGTCAGCTCTTCTTTGCTGAGTGTGAACGTTTTACGATACCAGCAGACGGTGTCCGTCAGATCCACGATGTCCCTGCGGAAGGCCTCCCCTCCGTTGAAGGCGTAGGGCAGCGTCACTTGCTGCCAGCGGCTGTCGTCATAGTCAGTGGCTGCGGCTTCAGCCCTGTCGCCGACAGCCAGTCGCCAGCCACCGTTGAAGTTGTACTTTTTGCGTTCCACGCCCTGCACGCCCGCTGCGGCGGCCAGTGCCAGAATGAGAATGGCTGTTCTGAATAGTTTCATGTTGTCGTCGGTATGGTTCACGCGTGCAAAGGTACGCATTATTTTTGTCTTTCAGCACGATGGGGCCTGTTTTTTTGCAGATTTTCTTTGGCCGTTTAACTGCTTTTTTGTACTTTTGCAGCCATAAAGCAGGGACTGGCAACCAGCCCGGCCCGAAAGAACGAACAACATGGACGAAAGACAGAGAATCACAGCGTTGCGGCGCGAGCTGCACGAACATAACTACCGCTACTACGTGCTGAACCAGCCCACCATCGGCGACCAGGAGTTCGACTTCCTGCTCAAGGAGCTGCAAGACCTGGAGGCACGTCACCCCGAGCTCTACGACCCCAACTCGCCGACCCAGCGCGTGGGTAGCGACCTGCAGACGGGGTTCCGGCAGGTGGAACACCGCTACCCGATGCTCTCGCTGGCCAACACC
>CAMPCG010000347.1 GCA_946644025.1 uncultured Prevotellaceae bacterium
CTCCACGGGCAGCGACTCGTGGCCCACGTAGTTGTCGGAGAGGTTCTTCTTGTTGGCCGAGTCGAGCAGCTTCTTGTCGGGGTTGGGGTCGTCTATCTGGAACTGCATGTTGTCGCGCGTGGCGATGCCGCCTATCCAGCGCACCTCGCCGTTGACGTGGAAGTTCACCATGCGGTCGTCGAGCGGACAGCGTCGTCCCTGCTTGTCGACCACCTCCACCTGGATTAGCGCCATGTCGGCCCCGTCGGCACGGAATCCCTCGGGGTTCTCTATGGCGGAGAGCTTCAGCTGGAAGGGTTCGCCTGCCGTCTCAATCTTGTACGACGAGCCGTCGCTGCCCTTTGCCTCGATGACGCCGGCCTCGAAGTCGACATCGTTGAAGGTGAAGAGCCACTGCATCGACCGCTCGCCCTTGCCCTTCGACTTGCCGTTGACGAACAGCTCCACCTCGTCGGCCGTGCTGACCACGTATACGGGCTTGCGGGTGCCGGGCTTATAGTTCCAGTGGCCAATGATGTAGGTGCGCTCCCGTTCGGGCGACACCCATCCGTCCCACATCACCTGGTGGGCGTAGAAGGCATCCTTGGGCAGTCGCATGGCGTCGACCACGCCGCTGGTGCGGTAGTTCGACTCGCCGCGGTGGTGGGTGTTGGTGTCAGAGAACACAATCTTCACGCCGCCGCTGGAGACGCGCCGCCCCGTGCCGGGACGTTCGAGCCAGTATTCGTGCCATCGCTCCACCATGCCGCAGGCCAGTCGGTCCATGTTGTGGTTGTAGTCCAGTGCCGGAGCGCCTCGGTAGAGGGGGCCGTCGCCTTCCTTGTGGTAGGGGTAGGAGTATTCGTCCCAGTACTTGCGCAGTCCCTCGTCGCGGTAGTACTCCATGGACCACATGGGCTTGGTGGCGCTCTTGTTGATGTAGAGCATCTCGCCGCCATACTCCGCCTCGGGGCGGTCGAGCATCTCGCGGCTGCCTATGGCTCGGCCGCCGTGGGGGTCATACTCGTTGCGTATCTGCTTCATCTCCTCGATATGTTCCTTCGAGATGCGGTAGTTGCCACACTCGTAGAAGATGACGGAGGGATTGTTCCTGTTGTAAATGATGGCGTCGCGCATGAGCTGCGTGCGCTGCTGCCATCGTGCCCCCTCCACGTCCTTCTCGGCATCGCCGGCGGGCATGGCCTGCAGCAGTCCCACGCGGTCGCAGCTCTCCACGTCCTGCTTCCACGGGCATACGTGCATCCAGCGCACCAGGTTGCCGCCGCTCTCCACCATGAGTGCGTTGCTGTAGTCGCTCAGCCAGGCGGGCACCGAGAGTCCCGTGCCGGGCCACTCGTTCGAGGTGCGCTGTGCATAGCCGTGAACCATCAGGCAGCGGTCGTTCAGGTAGAACCGGCCTTCGCAGAACTCGGTCTTGCGGAATCCCGTACGGGTTGCGACGATGTCGCAACATACCTGACCTTCCTTGAGGCTGGTCTCGACGGTGTAGAGGTAGCCGTAGCCCCACGACCAGAAGTGCAGTCCGCCCACCTCCTGGCTGGCCTTGGCTGTGGCGGTGGCGCCGGGCTGCAACGTCAGCGGCTCGCTGCTGAAGCGTGCCACCTCACGGCCGTCGAGGTCCTTCACCACGGTCTGCAGGGCGAAGGTGCGGGCCACGGTGTCCTCGTTCTTCACCTGGCTCTCGGCGTGGATGGTGGCCTTGTGCCCGGCAATGTCGAAGCCGGTGGCGTAGACATACGTTCCCGTAGTGCCGAGGTTGCTGTAGAGGGGCAGCGTCTGGTAGAGCTTGTCGGTAATGTGCAGATAGACATTCTTGGGCAGTCCGCCGTAGTTGGCGTTGAAGTTTCGGTCGTTCCACTGGTAGCGGCTGTTGAGCACTCGGTCGCGGTATTGCCACGAGTTGTCGCAGCGCACGGCCAGCACGTTCTCGCCCTTAATAATAAAAGATGTGAGGTCGAAGCCGAAGGCCATCACGCCGTTGTCAGAGAATCCCACCTTCTGGCCGTTGAGCCAAACGTCGGCACCCTGACGCGCACCCTCAAACTCGATGAACACCTTGCCCTTCAGCTGTTCTTCGGTCAGTGTGAACGTCTTGCGATACCAGCAGACGGTGTCCGTCAGGTCTACGATGTCCTTTCGGAACGCCTCGTCGCCGTTGAAGGCGTAGGGCAGCGTCACCTGTCGCCACCGTGTGTCGTCGAAACTGGGCTTACTGGCTTCCGTGAAGTCGCCAACGCAGAGACGCCAGCCGCTATTAAAGTTCAGTTTATGCCTTTCTACTGCACTTGCGCTGAAGGAGAAAATGATGGATAAAGCTATAAATATAATCCGTTTCATGCTTGTTGTCATTTGTGTTAATCCATTGTCTATTGTATTGACTCTCCGTTCAGTACGACGTTCTTCAGCGTCAGGCCTTCCACGGGGCGCTGGGCGAAGGGCTTCTCCTTGCCGTGGTCTTTGCTGTCGATATCCTCGAAGGTGAACTGCTTCAGGGTGTATTTGTCCGAGCCGGTGACGTTGAAGAACACGCCGCAGTCCATCTTGATGTTGCGGAAGGTGATGTTGTTACACTGCGAGAGGGGCATGTCCTCGCGCTCCTGTTTCTCGTAGAACTGTGTCCAGGGACGCACCAGCAGACCGTTGCGGCACTTGCCGGTGAAGTTCTCCACGCGCACATACTCATAGTGCTGTGGGGTGTCGGGGCGCATCTTCAGCCACAGCACATTGTTGGTGTCGTCGGCATGACAGTTGCGCATGATGACGTTCCAGTCGTGGACCGACTCCGAGCCCAGCGTCATGCAGCCATGTACGGTGCCGTAGTGGCAGTCCTCCACCAATATATTATAGCAGGGCCCGTTCTCGGGGGCTTTGTCGGCGAAGGTGCCCTTGCCGCCCTTGAGCACCACGGCGTCGTCGTTGACGTTCATGTAGCAGCCGCGCACCACCACGTCGTGGCACACGTCGATGTCGACGGCGTCGGTCGAGGGACCCTTGATGCCCTGTGTCGAGGAGTAGATGTAGAGGTCGAGGTAGCGCACGTGGTCGCAGCGGTAGATGTGGTTGGTCCAGAAGGGCGAGTTGATGAGCCGCACGTCCTGGATGGTGACGTTGCGCGAATTGCTGATGTAGGTCAGACGGGGACGCTGGGCGTCCTTGTTGGTGCACTGCGGATTCCAGCGGCGGCGAATCCAGAACTCCTCCCAGTAGTGGGTGCCGTTGCCGTCGATGGTGCCCTTGCCGCAGATGGTGAAGCCGTCCACGCCGTCGGCATTGACCAGTGCGGTGAAGTATTTGCACGTCTGGCCCTCGATGCGCGTCTCGCGGATGTCGAAGTCGTGGATGCGCTCC
>CAMPCG010000348.1 GCA_946644025.1 uncultured Prevotellaceae bacterium
GCCATAGGTCCCCTCGCCCTTCGGCAGGTCGGCGCGTACACCGCCCATGTTGTAGACGCCGAAGTCGGGCGTCTCCTTGTAGTCCTTGGCCGCCCACACCAGTATGTCGGCCAGCAGGTTCGACAGCTCGCTCTCGGGTCGGTGCGCCGTCATGTAGCGTGCCGAGCGTCCCACCACAGGTCCCATGATGCTGTCTACAATGTGCTTGTAGGGTTTCAGAAATTCCGCCGCCTGCTGGTCGGGCTTAGCGTCGTAGCGGCTGTCCACCACGATGCGGCTGCGCTCGATGGCCGCCACCTCGTAGTGCTGCTTACACGATGCCAGCATCAGCAGTGGCATCATGGCCCATATCGTCAATCTTTTGTTCATAGCGTGTTGTAGGTTTTTTTGTTTCATGGGCAAAGGTACTAAAAAATCTTCTTAGAAAGAAACGTTTTGCAAAAAACTTTTTTCATCCTCCACTTTATTTTCTCAGTTCCTATACAGCCGCGCCCACCCTACGCGCGCATATATAATAGGGATAAACAAAAAAGACCCCACACTTCCCACACTCGGCCCACCCCCAAACACCTACCCCCAACCCCTCCCGAAGGGAGGGGAGTCAGAATAGTTTTGCTGTAGATTCTGCCATTGGTACCAAGCAGGCTCCCCTCCCTTCGGGAGGGGTTGGGGGTAGGCCGCTGGGTGTGGGAAGTGTGGGAAGTGTGGGTTAAATAGTTTATATGGCTATTATCGCGTGCGCGCGCGTGTATAGGTGGGGGAACAGGAAAAAGAAGTGACCCTTCTGACCCTTCTGCCAACCAAACTGACGGCCCACCCCCAACCCCTCCCAAAGGGAGGGGAGCTGTTTTGATGGCAGAAGAGGCAGAAGGGGCAGTAGAAAAGCTAGTATAGCATCTATATAGGTGATCTTTCTGTCCCATGTCGTGAGTAGGCCACTCACGGGAATAAGTAGGCTACTTACAGCAATGAGTGGGCCACTCATTGGAATGAGAAGCCCACTCATGTCGATAATCTCGGCTATTCTCAGTGCCTTCATGGGTAATGTTAGTGACCCCACCCCTGCCCCTCCCCTACAGGGGAGGGGAGTGCCTACGGAGTCCATTTAGCGAACAAGGCGGTAGCCGCTCCCCTCCCCTGTAGGGGAGGGGCAGGGGTGGGGTCACTAATTAAAACCGCTGCATTACTCACATCAGCTGTGGGGTCACTAATTAACCCAACGCCATTACTGACACCACCCTTGTCGTCCCTGCCCCCACTGATCTGCCTCTACGCAAACCTGATGGTTCCCTGCACGGGAGGCTCGGGAGCCGTCGTCTCGCTTGACTGCTGCGGGTCAACGCCGCTGGCCTGCTGGTAGATGCTGTCCAGAATCTCGCGCGTACGCTTGTAGGTCGGCGTCTGCTCTACGGCAGAGATGACGTCGTCGTTGTCCAGGTCCTCGGGACGGAACAGGTAGATGTGCGGGCGGCGCTTGTAGCGGCGGTTGTTGCCGTCGTTGCCGTAGTAGCGGTTGCGGCGGTCCTCCTTGGCGGCCTCCTTCTCCTGCTTCTCGGCCAGTCGGGTGGCCTCCTCCTGCGTGTTCAGCCGCTGGCGGTGGTTGGCCATGCCGTCCACGCGGTCGATGCCGAATCCTGTGGCCAGGATGGTCACCTTCACGCGCTTGCCCAGCTCGGGGTCGGTGGCCAGTCCCCACTTGATTTCAAAGTCGTTGCCGAATTTGGCCATGAAGTCGTTGACGTCGTTCATCTCTTCCATCATCAGCGACTCCTTGCCGTCCTTGCCGCCCGAGAAGGAGATGCTGAGCAGTATCTTCTTCGAGTTGAACACGTCGTTCTCGTTCAGCAGCGGCGAGTTCAGCGCGTCGTCGATGGCCTTCTTCACGCGGCCCTCGCCCTCGCCGTAACCCGTCGACATGATGGCCACGCCACCGTCCTTGAGCACCGTCTTGACGTCGTTGAAGTCGAGGTTGATGAGGCCGTGAACGGTGATGATCTCGGCTATCGACTTGGCGGCCACCGACAGCGTGTCGTCGGCCTTGCCGAAAGCGTCGAGCACGGTCAGCTCGGGGTATATCTCGCGCAGCCGTTCGTTGTTGATGACGAGCAGTGCGTCGACGTGCTTCGACATTTCCTCCACGCCGTCGAGCGCCTGGTCAATCTTGCGGTCGCCCTCGAAACGGAAGGGGATGGTGACGATACCTACGGTCAGGATGCCCATCTCCTTCGACACGCGGGCAATGACCGGTGCGGCGCCAGTGCCGGTGCCGCCGCCCATGCCGGCAGTGATGAAGGCCATGCGCGTACCGTCGTTCAGCGCGTTCTTGATGTCGTCGAGGCTTTCCTCGGCGGCGGCGCGGGCACGCTCGGGGCGGTTGCCGGCTCCAAGTCCCTCGCTGCCTAACTGCAGGTGGACGGGCACGGGCGAGTCGTTGAGTGCCTGTGCGTCGGTGTTACACAGCACGAAGGTAACGTCGTGGATGCCTTCGCGGTACATGTGGTTGACGGCATTGCCGCCGCCACCGCCTACACCAATCACCTTGATGATGCTTTTCTCCTTCTCAGGCTCGCCAAAGTCGAGCAATATGTTGTTGTCTGCCATATCGTTTACCTTTCTTTATTATCTATTATCTCTTATCTCTTATCTAAACTCTTCTCTCACCCTTACTCTTCCTCCTTGACGATGTCTTCGGCTTTCCGCTTGATCCAGCGGCCCAGCTTGTTCCATGTGCTGTTCTCCTTCTTGATGCGGGCAGCCTCGCGTGCCTCAGCCTCCTCCTTCTCGCGGGCCAGTCGTTCCTCTTCCTCCTTCTTGCGCTGGTTCTCCTCCTCGGCCAGCCGCTTCTCCTCGGCAGTGCGCACCACGCCTGCGGGAACCTCGCCGGCCTGGCGGGCACGGCGCTGGTCGGGCGTGTCGGCGGCGGGCTTCTGGGTGTTAAAGAGGTCGCCCTGCGTCAGTTCGCCGCCGGCGCAGTTGATCTCGCCCTTGGCCAGCAGGCCCAGCACGGTGTTCATCTTGCCGTCGTGGGCATTGATGTCGTTGATGCTGCTGGTGATGGTCTGCGTCACGAACTTGGCTATACGTATCTTCTCGATGTTGGTGTACTTGCGGAAAGCCTTGTCGATGTCTCTCATGTTCGAGCCGCCACCAGTCAGGATGATGCCGCCAAGCAGCTTGTCGACATACTCTTCGGGCACCTGGCACCAGACGTTGGCAATGATCTCCTCCAGTCGTCCCTCGACAATCTCGATGAACTTGCGCGTCTCTACCTTACGGTCGTTGTCGATGGCGTACGACATGTTGTTGTCGATGTCGTTGTTCTCGGTATAGGCACAACC
>CAMPCG010000349.1 GCA_946644025.1 uncultured Prevotellaceae bacterium
GGTGGGTGTTGGGTGGGTGTTGGGTGGGTGTTGTTGGGTGATGGGGTGGGGGCGGTTACATATACAGCTGTTCCAGCGACGGCACCTCTATGCGGCCGCGGTGGAGGGTGAGCAGCCCGTCGGCCTGCATGGCGTTGAGCGTCTGCGACACGTGCAGGCGGTTGTCGTTCACCTCCTGTGCCAGCCGTTGCATGAGGATGTTCACCGTCTTGTGGCCGGCGGGGTAAGTGCTGTGGTCGGTAAGGAAGCGAACGATGCGCTGGCGCAGGTCGGCGGGGCAGCGGTGCCATGCCTGGCGGTTGCGCCGCTGGGCCAACGTGGCCATGAGGTTCAGGTAATTAAGGCGTATGATGAGGAAGTCGTCGAGCAGCCGCAGCATCTCGTCCTTCGACAGGGTGATGAAGTGTGTCCCGGTGTCGGCCGTGGCCGTGCAGCTGTAGCGTGGCGAGAGGCCGAAGAGTGCCTCGGGCTGCAGCAGCCAGGGGGCCGAGAGCCGTTCGGTGACGCTGTAGCCATGGTCGTCGCTGCTGGTGGTGAGTGTCAGCGAGCCGTCGATGAGGAAGAACAGCTGGGTGCACAGGCTGCCGTCGCTGACGACGGTCTTGCCGGCCGGGAGCTTCAGGAATCCGAACTTGGTGTTGCCAGCCATCAGGAGCAGCTCCGAACGGCTGAGACCCTGGAAGAGGGAAAACTGCAGCAGATGGTCGTAGATTCTCACGGCTCAATGTCCATTCCCGGTGAGTGCCACACGGCGTAGTCGTTGTCCTGGTCGGTATAGATGAGGTAGGCCTTCATTTCCGGATGGCGTTGGAGCACTGCCCGCGTGCTGTCGAGGCCCAGCACCATGAAGGCGGTGGCGTAGGCGTCGGCGGTGGCGCAGTTGTCGGCCAGCACGGTGGCCGAGAGCACCTCGTGCTGCACGGGGTAGCCGGTGCGTGGGTCGATGGTGTGGGCATACTTGCGGCCGCCCTTGTAGTAGAAGTTGCGATAGTTGCCGCTGGTGGCCAGGCAAACGTCGGACAGTTTGAGCACGGCCAGCAGTTCGCCTGAGACCGACAGCGAGTCGTCGACGGGCTTGTTCACGCCGACGCGCCACGGGGCGTCGCTCGGGTTCGTGCCGTGTATGGCTATCTCGCCGCCTATCTCCACCATGTAGTCGCTGATGTCGCGGCTCTTGAGCAGCCGCGCTACGACGTCGCACCCGTAGCCCTTGGCTATGGCGGCGAAGTCCATCTGCGAGCGAATCTGTAGCAGGCTGTCCACCTGCTCTTTGGTGGGCAGCTGCTCGTGCTTGAAGCCGAAGCCCCAGGCGTTGACCAGCGGGGCCACGGTGATGTCGAAGGCCCCCTGCGTGTCGGCAGTAACGCGCTGGGCCAGGTCGTAGACCTCAAGGAACATCGCGCTGCGCTCCACGAGGCTGTCGCCGCGGTTGATGCGGGCCACCGTGGAGTGCTCGTTGAACATGGAGAACTCCCCGTCCACCTTCTTCAGCTCGGCCTCAATCTCGGCCTGCAGGTTCTCGCCGTGACGGTAGGTGATGTTATAGACGGTGCCGAACACGAAGCCCTCGTCGTGCTGCCAGGTGCCGGCCTTTGCGTCGCTTTTCCTGAGTAAGAGGAAAATGGCAATGGCGGCTATGGCCACGACGGGCAGGAACCAAAGGGATGTTTTGTGGTTTCTCATTTCTCATTGAGGCCGCTGGCCTTATCAGATGTCTACAATCACATTGAATGTGGCGGCCAGGTTGGAGCTGTCCTGTGTGCCGTAGCCTGGTACGTACCATGTCTTTCCGGTGATGCCGTCGTCGTGGAAGAGGCGCCGACGGTAGCGTACGCTCCATCCCAGATGGAGGGGGCCGAGCACCTTGGCGTCGACGCCGAATACCACCTCGGCCCAGTGTTGCCAGCACTTGCTCCCCTCTACGTTGTAGGTGGTGGGCCATTTCCACCACGGGTCTTCAAGGTTCTTGCGCGAGATGTCGACCTTGTAGTTGGTGTAGGCGTAGCGCAGTCCGGCATACACGCGGTTGGCCGACCGTTTGTTCTTTGCCACGTTGAAGTCGCAGCCCACGCGGAAGTAGGGCGCCTGTGTCTTGTATTCTATTTTTGTCACGACGTCCTCTTCGTGGTTGGCTTTTCCGTAGCCCACCTCGACGATGGGGAAGTATCGGTTGCGCAGGTTGAGCCTCAGCGCGGCCTCGTATTGGCCGTAGTCGCCAAACATCATCTGCATGGCCCCGATGAGCTCTGCCGACACGGCGAAGCCGCGGAAGAATGGCAGCGTGTCGCGCTCCAGGTCCAGGTTTTTGGGGGCCTGTGCCGAAGAGGTGATAAGTGATAAGTGGTAAGCGACAAGCGTAGTAACCAATATTACTACGACTCGCCTCAAATCATGCCAGTCAGGTATGCTCATTATTACTTTTCTGTTAAAAAGTCTAACCATATTTATCACTGATCACTGATACCTATCACCTTCTGGCGGTCCTTGAAGAATATGCGCAGGTTGGTCACCCCGTCGTCGTAGGTCACCGAGGTGGTGGCAAGCACGAGCGAGTCTATGCCGTTGTTGGTGCAGCGCACGCCGGTCAGCTCGTGGAAGTAGTGTGCGGCGCAGTCCACGGACTCGAAGTGGGGTATGTCGTCCTTCTTCAGCCACACGGTGTCGATGGTGATGACGAGCGAGGTGTCCTTGATGGCAAAGACGAGCATGTCCTCGGGATGCTGGTAGCTGATAGGCAGCTGGAAGCGCGTCTTGTCGATGAAGCTGTTGAGCAGCGTGTCGCGTCCGTCGCTGCGCTGTGTCCACACCCACAGTGTGTCCTTGAGCGTGTCGGTCACCTGCTCGCCCAGCTCGTCGATGTGCTTCACGTCGTAGTAGACCGCCACGGTGTTCTTCACCGGACAGTCAAAGCTCGAACAAGAAGAAGTGATAAGTGATAAGTGAAAGCTGGCGAGCACCACTGCCGCTGCTGTTAGGTTGGTTCTCATAAGGTGGCCTCTATTTGGTAGTCGTTGCGGTTGGGCGACGAGCGGCTGATGAGGTCGCCCAGGAATCCGGTGAGGAAGAACTGCGTGCCGATGACCATCGTTGTCAGGGCAAGGTAGAAGTAGGGCGAGTTGGTAATCCAGATGAGCCCCATGAGCTTGCCGATGGCCAGTATGACGGTGGCCACGAAGCCGATGAAGAACATGATGGAGCCGAGGAACCCGAACACGTGCATGGGCTTCTTTCCGAAGGTGGAGAGGAACCACAGCGTGAGCAGGTCGAGGTAGCCGTTGACGAAACGGTTCCAGCCCATGAACTTCGACTCGCCGTACTTGCGT
>CAMPCG010000350.1 GCA_946644025.1 uncultured Prevotellaceae bacterium
ATGGACAACGTGGGCCGCGACATGTACCACGGCGGAGGACGCATGGTCATCAACGCCGGCAACCGCAAGACGGGCGCCGGACACTTCGGGCGAACCGTCGTCGACGAGGGCGTCGAGGTGATGTCGTTCCACTGGGAGGCCGACTTCGACCTGGGCGGGCGCTCCACGCTGGCCGTACACCCACTGCTCTGGCGCAACGGATGGCCCGTGGCCGGAGAGCAGTTCAAGGGCGGCGTCTTCGAGATAGAGAGCGAGCGGAGGGGCTACTCGCTGGAGCTGGCCGTAGACTTCGTGCGTATGCAGGTGGCCCGGCAGGGGTGGTTCAACCGCAACCAGATGCAGGAGCCTCCCAAGCCCGTAGACTGCCAGACACTCGACGACGTCATCGCCACCTGGCCCGATGCCGGCAAGCCCGTCGGCGTGCGGTGTGGCGACTACATGTTCCGCCCGCACCAGGTGTGGAGCATAGTCCCCGTCACAGAGGCAGGAGGATACCTCAGTGCGCCCTACTTCAAGATTGTCATCAACGGCACCGACCGCGCCCTGACGGCCACGGCCGACCGTGAGCTCACCGCGCAGGCCTTCACCGGCGCCGACGAGCAGCTCTGGCGCATAGAGCAGCTCACCGACGGCACCTACCGCCTCATGCCAAAGGCCATACCCGGCATCGCCGGCACCAACACCCGCTACTGCCTCTACTCTGCCGCCGACAGCACCCCGACCCTTGCCTACTACGACTTCAAGAGCGACAACTCGAAGTGGAACCTGAAGCCCCAGCGCTGACGGTTCCCTTCCCCCGCCCCCGCAGCCAAAATCTGTGAAATCCGTGAAATCTGTGTGACATAAACCCCGTGGGTCAGCAATAGGCCGCATCGACGTTTTTATTTCACACAGATTTCACGGATTCCACAGATTGCTGCGCTGAAGGGAGCCTGTGAGGAAGACAAACTATAAGGAGTCTGGGAGTTGGGGAGTTTTGTGCGCTGTCTGTGCACAACTCCTCAACTCCCAGACTCCTTAGGGTTTAAAGGCGGCGATTACTTGAAAAGGTTGGGGGCCATCTCGCGGAGGCAACGGCGCCAGGTGAGGAACTCGTGGGCGGTGCCCTCTGAGACGTATCCGTGGGCGTTGTATCCGGCAGCCTTCAGGGCTTCGACGCTCTTGTTGATGCCGTCGGGGTTCTCCTTCGAGCCGCAGCCCTCGAAGATGTACTTCACCTGCTTCGGGTCCTTAATCTCGTCGGGGGCGTACTGTCCGCCGCTGAGCAGGCCCCAGTAGCCGAACAGCTCGGGGCGGCGCAGGGTGATGAGCTTCGTCTCCATGCCGCCCATGGAGAGGCCGGCCATGGCGCGGCTCCACTTGTCGGTCTTCGTCAGGTAGTGCTGGTCGATGTAGGGTATGAGCTCGTCGCAGAGCAGGGTCTCAAACTCCTTGGCGGTGAACTCGCCGATGCGTCCGAAGCGCACGTCGTTGGTCAGTCCGTAGGCCATGACGACGATGAAGGGCTTCATCTTGCCGTCGGCAATGAGGTTGTCCATGATGATGCCGGCCTTGCCCTGTACGGGCCAGCTGGTCTCGTTCTCGCCCCAGCCGTGCTGGAGGTAGAGCACGGGGTAGCGCTCCTGCTTGCCCTTGACGAGCTTGCCGTAGCCGTAGGGCAGATAGACATTGGCGGTCTGCATCTTGCCGGTGCTCTCAGACCAGAAGTTCACCTGCTGGATGTTGCCGTGGGGAATGTCCTTGCGCCAGGCGTAGAAGTCCTGGTCGTGGGCGGGTATCTCTATGCCGCTCTCCCACCGGCATGAGCCGAAGTAGTTGTGTGTGCCGGGGTCGTTGACGGTGGCGCCGTCGATGGTCAGGTGGTAGTAGTGGAAGCCCTCGTCCATGGGGCCGTCGGTGGTGCCTGTCCAGACGCCGTCCTTGTCCTTGTGGAGCACGGTGCCGCCGCGGCCTCCCAGGCCGAGGCTGACGATGACCGACTTGGCGTCGGGGGCGTCGATGCGGAAGCGGGCGTAGCCCTCGCTGTTCACCTGGGGCCACTCCTGGCCGGGCTGGTTCATCTCGTTGGGGCGGAAGTCCTCCTTGGGCTGGCGGTTGTCGAGGGCGGGGTCGAAGTCGCGGATGGCGCGGAAGCACTGCTTCGGGCGGTACTGCTCGTCGAAGGGCAGCGGGTGGTTGTTCACACCGAGCCACGAGTCGCGGTCGCCAAGGTTCCAGAAGGTAACGTTGTCTATGACGTCGGCATGGCGGCGGAAGACCTTGAAGAGGCGGGCATACTGGTCGGTCTGCAGCGTCTGCATGTAGGCGGGCTGCGGACGGGCCTCGCCGCGCGAGAACATGAGCTGGCCGCCGCTCTCGTTGTTCATGCGGAGGTCGAGCTCGGTGATGTGTATGTGGTCTACTATCTCCTTGAAGCGCACGATGGCCTTCTCCAGCTGCTCCTCGCCGGGGAAGTAGATGTTGTAGTGGCCCTGCATACCGATGCCGTCGATGGGCACGCCGGCGGCCTTCATCTTCTTCACCATGTTGTAGATGCGCTCACGCTTGCCCTCGTCTACGCAGCTGTAGTCGTTGTAGATGAGCGTGCCGGTGGGGTCGGCCTCGCGGGCAAACTGGAAGGCCTTGGCGATGAACTCGTCGCCGCAGAGCTTGAAGTGGCGGCTCTGGCGGTAGGGGCTGGGCTCCTCGCTGCCGGGGCGGCGCCAGCGGGGACCGCCATTGTCGTCGGCCATGGCCTCGTTGACCACGTCCCAGCAGTAGACCACGTCCTTGTAGCGGTTGACAACGGTGTGGATGTGGTCGCGCAGCCGCTCGTAGAATACCTCCTTGCTGACGTCCTTACCCTTCTTGTCGGTGAACATCCAGTCGGCAAACTGCGAGTGCCAGCACAGGCAGTGGCCGCGCATCTTGATGCCGTTCTGGCGGCAGAAGTCGGCTATCTTGTCGGCCTTCTCGAAGTTCCACACACCCTCCTGGGGGTGCAGCTCGCCGGGCTTCATGTCGTTCTCGGCCGTCACGCTGTTGAACTGTTTGAGCACGAGCGCTTTCTGGGCGTCGTCGGAGACGTTGCGCTGGTTCAGCGCCACGCCAACGGTGAAGTAGTCCTTGTAGGCATCCTTCAGCCCCACGTCGGCACGGGGGTCTACACGCTGCCACTGGGCACACGCGGTGCCGATGAATAACGTACTGACCAGGAGTGTCAGTGTAAATCTTTTTGTTGTAAACATAATGTGTGGGTGTTGGTTAATGGAATGTCCCTGCTATATAAGGAGGCGACGTGTCTCACGTCGCAATCCAGCAGATTGTTGCGACGTGGGACACG
>CAMPCG010000351.1 GCA_946644025.1 uncultured Prevotellaceae bacterium
CGTGGGCATGAGTCTCGCTGGCGGCGTACAACATAGCCGCCAGCCCGCCATCGGCAGTGGCCATCACCAGGTGTTCGGCGTAGTACGGCCACCCCATTCCATGGTTGTGCTGGCAGCAACGGCTGCTGAAGGGGCTCATGGAGAGCATTCCTCGCAGGTTATTGTCGATGCTGGGACCGTGCAGCCGTTCGTCGCTGACAGCCATGTTCGGTGCTGTCAGGTAGCGCAGCGAGCGCATATCAGGCATCAGGGCTGCCGCGTAGGAGTTCAGCGCCACGTCCTCGCAGTGGTCAGCCCAGAAGGGGTCGCCCGTCAGTCCCATCAGTATCTCGTCCGATGCCATCTGCTCCACCAAGGCACACGTCTCGGTGCCCTGTCGCGGGTCGAAGTACCCGGCTCGCGCGTTCTCATCGGCGCCGTACATGCCGCCCGGCACCTGACCATAGCGGCGGCGCATGGTGCTGAAGTTCTCGTAGGCAGCATCGAGCAGGCGGCTTTCGCCCGTCAGCACGTAGGTGGTGGCGGGTTCGCGAAAGCCCTGCGCCACGTTCACGCCGTGCCAGTTCGGCAGGTCGTCCTTCATCGTCCAGTCCACGCCGCAGCGGTGCAGCTTGCTGATGAGGGGCAGAATCGTCTCGTCACCCGTCTGGTTGTACAGCCATACCACGCTCCACTCGTTGTCGCCGCCGCGCTTGGCCTGCCACAGCCCCTTCAGGAAATGTTCGTCGGGGATAGTCAGTTCCCACTTGAAGTAGCGGGTCATGGCCTGAAGCACGCGCTCGTCGCCCGAAGCCTCGTAGTACGTCTGCAGAGCCCATAGCATAGGCATCTTCGCCCAGAGGTCGGGCGTCTCGGGGTTTCCGTCAGTGCCGCTGGGTCCCAGCTCGCCGTTGGGCTTCAGGTGAGTCATCACGGCGTCGAACCACACCTGCGCCTCGCGCTTCATGGCCTCGTCGTCCAGCACGTAAGCCAGCGACGCGTAGCCACGCAGCCAGTAAGGCACCTCCTCCCATCCGTGGCTGCCCGTGTCGCTCAGCCACTGGTTGCCGTTCTTGTCCAACCAGTCGCTGACCGTCCCTAACTGCCCATTCAGCCCTGCGCGCTGGCGGTTCAGGAACTCGCGCAGCCAACCTCGCGGCTGCACCTGCCCCACGGGCAACTTGCGCAGGTAGCCACCGTGCAGGGGTGCGCGGTAGGCAGCGCTGCCCAGTTCGGGGCGCTCCACCACGGCCACGCTCGTCTGAGCCCGACACGTCATGATCGGCGAACTGCTCGTGGGCAGTTGAGCCAAGCCCGTCAGCAGGGCCAATGAAAGAAAAATGCGCTTCATATCTTTCCTTTTTTTGTTGTTTCATCGGTTTTCTGCCGCAAAGGTACGCACATTTTTCTGCAAACAACCGTACTTATCGGTCTAAAAAGGATGAAATATGGTCAAGCACGCCCTGAACATGGCTCGGAGGGGCAAGACCTATTAATTCATCAGCCTGTTTTCACATAAAAAAGAGTACGTGCGTTCTGTTAATCTGCGTTAAAGTCTAACTGGACGTGCACACTTTCAAGTGGAGTTTAGGATTTTATTCGTACCTTTGCACCCAGAACAAAAAAACGCCTACGTTATGAAAAGACTCTTCTTCCTCCCCCTGCTTCTTCTGCTGCTCTCGGCCGCCGGCCGGGCAGATGATATCGACCGCGACGCCTGCACCAGCATCATGGTGGGTAAGCGGGCTTCCACAGACGGCAGTGTCATCACCAGCCACACCTGCGACTCATGGTACCGCACCTGGATGAGCATGGTGCCCGCCCAGGACTATCCGCGGGACACGCTCATGAGCATCTACGAAGGGACCATGCACACGGAGCACGCCACCGACCGAACGGGGGTGAAGGAGCGCGGACAGATACCGCAGGCACGCCACACCTACCGTTACCTCAGCACCGCCTACCCCTGCCTGAACGAGCACCAGCTGGGTATCGGCGAGACCACCTACGGAGGTCGCGACACGCTGCAGAACAAGGCCGGCATGTTCATGATCGAAGAACTGGCACGCGTGGCCCTGGAGCGCTGCACCACGGCTCGCGAGGCCATACGGCTGATGGGACAGTTGATCAAGGAATATGGCTACGGCGACTCTGGCGAATGCCTGACCATTGCCGACCCCAATGAGGTGTGGATCTTTGAGGTGCAGGGCGAGGGACCCAAGAAAGTGGGCGGCGTCTGGGCCGCACAACGCATCCCCGACGACGAGATTGCCGTGAGTGCCAACATCAGCCGCATCGGACGGCTGGACCTCTCCGACCCCGACCACTTTATGGCATCGGAGAACGTCTTCGACGTGGCGCGGAAGCTGAAGCTCTGGGACGGCAAGGAGGAATTCTCGTTCTGGAAGGCCTACAGTGGCGGCAACTACGCCAAGGAACCCAAGAACTATTCCGTGCGCGAACTTTATATCATGCAGCAGCTGGCGCCCTCCAAGGGGTTCACCGCCGACTGGGAAGAGCTGCCGGTGAGCGTGCGCCCCGACTCATTAGTGAGTGTGGAGCGCGTGGCAGAACTGCTCGCGTCGTACTACGAGGGCACGGAGCAGAGCCTCTCATGCCGCATCGACAGCCTGGCCGCCCAGTCGAAGGCGAAGGGACGGGCCATGGTCACCAACCCCTGGATGCGTCCGGACGAGATTGCGCTCTACGGCCGACTGCTGAATGACTCGACGATGCAGAACATCCGCACGGTCAGCGTCTCGTGGTGCGCCTACAGCACGATTATCCAGCTCCGCTCCTGGCTGCCCGACGAGGTAGGTGGTGTGGCATGGGTGTGCCTCGACAACCCCGGTCAGTCGCCCCGCTTCCCCATCTTCTCTGGCAACACGGCGTTGCCGATGATGCTGGGCGTCTGCGGACAGCACCGCCTGCGCGATGACGCAGCGCTCTGGCACTTCCGCCAGGCCAACCGTCTGGCCACCGTCCGCTGGGGCACCTGCCGTCCGGCCATGGATGCCGCGCGCAAGTACTTCCTCGAGAAAGGACGACGCGAGCTGCCGTTCGTGGAACAGACGTGGCAGTCGCTGCCGAACAAGGAAGAACAGAAGACCTTCCTCGACGGCTACACCCGCGACTTCTTCGCAGCCACCGTCACCCGCTGGGACGAACTCTTCCGCCAGTACTCGCGCCAGCTGTGGTCAGGATACTGAACTTTCAAAACAGAATTTCAAGAACCTTGCCAACCTTGCTATTTCTATCGAAGATTTCTTAAGCTGTGATATTGAAAGTCTGCTTAATCACAAATAATCCTGAAATAGTCGAGTGCAGCCCTATACTGG
>CAMPCG010000352.1 GCA_946644025.1 uncultured Prevotellaceae bacterium
TGCACAACCTGGTGCTCATCCCGCTGGTGCTGGCCGGCTACGCCCGCTACCTGAAGGGCATCAAGGACGACGGCACACCCTTCGAGCCCTCGCCCGACCCGCTGCTGCAGGACCTGCAGGCCATCGTAGCACCCCTGGAGGTGGGCAAGGCCGACCAGGACTACTCCTGCCTGCGCCAGCTATACAGCCGCACCGACATCTTCGGCCTCAATCTCTACGAGGCCGGACTGGGCGAGCTGATAGAGGGCATGGTGCGCGAGCTCTACGCCGGCAACGGTGCCGTCCGCGCCACGCTCCATAAGTACGTGACGGCCCGATAGTCTCCCGTCACCCGTCACCTAATTCTGCACCAGCAGGTCGTAGCGTATTTTGTCTTCGGCCACGGGTATGCCCGTAGCGGGTGACTGATGTCTGCGAGAGGGGCTGACGGCCTCTCTCGCCTTTTTTATGCGCTTTTCAGTCCTTGGGCTGAGCAGCTCTTCGGGCCGTGGCAGGGTGTCCTCCTTCAGTTCGTTTACCTTTATATATACTGTGTCTACGATTGCCGTCAGCGGGTTCTCGCCGGGTGCGTCGGTCTTCGGGGTGAGGTAGCCGAGCACGAAGCCTGCGACGGCAGCTGCGGGAAGGGCGTACCACAGCGGGCGGCGCCCTCCTCTGGAGCTGCCGCCACCCTTCCACGGGGCTACGTGCAGCCGGGCGTTCTGCTCGTCGCGCAGCTGGCGAGCAGCGCGGGCAATGTCTTGGTCAGTGACTCTCATATTGCTTCAGTTGTTGTTTGATGATGTTCATGGTTTTGTGCAGGCGCGACTTCACCGTGCCCTCAGGCAGCTGGGTGATTTGCGCTATCTGCGGTATGGTCAGTTCCTCCTCGTAGTGGAGGGTGAAGAGCATGGCGTAGGGCAAGGGGAGCCTGTTGAGCACGTCGCGCAGCGCGTCGTGGAAGAGGGCGTCGTCCAGTTCCAGCTCCAGGTCGGTGTCGGCAGTAAGACCGCCTACCGCGGGAGCACTCTCGGCGACGAGGGCGAGCGAGGCGCGGCGGTGGTTCTTCCACAGGTTGTAGGCAATGGTGTAGAGCCACGCGCGGAAGTTGCTTCCCTGGCGGTAAGTGTCGCGGGCGGCGTAGAGCCGCAGGAAGGTGTCGTGCATGAAGTCGGCAGCCAGGTGGCTGTCGTCGCCCAGCCGCCGGGCGAAGAATCCCTGCAACCGCCGGGCGTGGCGGTTGTAGAGTTCTTCGAAGGCGCGGTCGTTGCCATGGGCCGCCCGCTGCATCAGCTGTTCGTCTGTCTGGGCAGACAGTCTCAGGGGTATGAACATGGCTTACTTGTCGGTCAGCAGGTTCAGGAATTGCTGTTTATGCTGCTCGTCCATCTTCGCGTTCTCGACGGCAGCTACGAGCCGTTTTATCAGCCAGTCGTAGCGCTGCGGGTCGTGCTTGGCGTAGTAGGGCAGGAGGTCGGCCAGCAGCACGGCATAGTTGGCCGAGAGGCGCTGGCCTGAGGTCCACTCAGGTCTGAACGACACGAGCAGGTACTCCAGCAGGTAGCGCTCCTCCACGTTGCGGCGCTTCACGGCCATGTTGTCGTAGGGCTTGGCGGCGTATTTCAGCAGCAGGCCCTCGTTGTAGAGGCTGTTCTTCCAGGGGTCGGTGATTGCCGACGGTGTGGTGGTCGAGAAATAGACGCGGCTGCCAAAGCGGTCGATGATGGTCTGGAGCAGGGCCTGCTCGTAGGCGTCGTAAGAGGCGTAGCCGCCGTCCTCCAGATTGGGCAGACTGATGTCCAGCTTGCGCGACAGCCACTCACGATACTCCTTCACGCCGAGGAACGGCACGCAGACGATGGTCTTGTCGCGGTGCTGCTGCATACCCTCCTGTATGAGCCACTTCGGAATGATGGCCGCGTCGCCGCTGGCCAGGTAGATGCCGCCCTCGTCCATGCCCTGCAGCTCGTTGTAGCTGTAGCGTAGCACGGCCTCGGAGTAGATGCCGCTGTCGAAGTAGCGCTTCGCCATCTGGCTCATGCGCTGCTCCTGACCTTTCATGGCCAGGTAGCACACCCAGCGGTCGTAGTCGAAGAAGTGCATCTCGTCGGGCAGCTTAGACAGGGCCGCCTCGGCATATTTGTCGCTATCGGTCTCGCCTGTACCGTGGCCGCCGAGGTTGGCGCTGTAGGCACAATAGTTATAGGTGTAGCTGTCGGGGATGGCGGCCCCCATCTCGGCGATGACCTGGCGGGAAATGCTGTCGGAGCTCGTGCCGAACCACCCCATGTAGCGGGCTGCGTGGTAGTAGTTCAGCCATGCCCGCTCGTCCTTCGGGTTCTTCCGCGTGACCTCTTTCCACGCCTCCTTCTGCTCGGTGTACCACACGAAGTCTTTCTCCGACACGATGGGGCTCTCCACCGTCACTGCCTTTGTCTGTGCCATGGCGCCGAGGCTGCCGGCGGCCAGCGTTGCAATCAAGATTACTCTTTTCATTTTCTTTTCTGTCATTAAATGGTTAAACGATTTCTGTCTCTCTCTGTAATTGCATACACAGAAAAACGGAAATCGTTCACGGGAATGTAGAAAAAAGTCAAACCGGCCCTTGCGCTTACCGCGCATGGGCCGGGTGCGCGTCAGTATTCTTCCAGGATTTTCTTCCTTCGCTCCTCGCGCTTCTGCTTGCGGCTCTTCAGCCACTTCTTGGGGATGATGTACTTCAGCAGCCCGAGGAGGTTGCCCTGCGGCGACTGTATGGAGGCCATCTGCAGCTCGATCTTCGACGGCTTTATATGGCTGTTCAGCTCCTTGTAGTCTTCCACGATGGGCGTCTTTCCGAAGACCACCACCTCCTTGACGCTCAGTAGTTTGGAGAGCAGGAACACGGTGTCTCTCACCTCCTCGAGATTGACGAGCCGGCTCTCGTAGTTCACGTGTGAGAAGAGCAGGGTGTGGCAGCTGTCGGGCGTGACGATGAAGCCCAGCGAGTCTGTCTGGCCCGTGAAGCCGTTGCCCACGGCATTGGCTTCGGCCACCGGCTCGAGCGTCTCGAAGTCGGTCACGACAAGGCGCCGCTGGGCCTGGCAGCCCACGCTGCACATCAGCGCCAGAAGAAGGAGTCTATAGGACATAGCCAAGCGTCTTTTACTCTTTTAGTCTTTTAATCTTTCAATTTCAATCATAGTGCAAAGTTAGCCAATGCTGCGCATGTCGGCAAATCTTTTTGCGTGATTTAGCCATTCTCAATAGGCATTAACTTAAAAAATATGATTATCCGCATGAACCCGTATAAGACGCTGAAAGCGTCAACGCTCAA
>CAMPCG010000353.1 GCA_946644025.1 uncultured Prevotellaceae bacterium
TGAAACACATCTACCGCCAGATATGGTTCTACCACAAGGAGCAGGAGCAGCAGCTGCGACTCTTCGACGACGAGGAGTGGCCCGAAATGGCCTACGACGGCCACGGGCTGCGCGTAGTGACCATCTGCAGCGGCTACGATGCACAGTGCCTCGCCCTCGATGCCCTGCGCGAGGAACACCCCGAGCTGACCTACGACCTCGTGGCCTGGAGCGAGTTTGACCCCGAATCGAAGAAGCCCCTCGCAGAGCAGCCCGCCGTGGTGGGCCACAACGCCATCTATCCACAGTGGGCCGACCGCAATATGGGCGACATGACCACCGCCGACTGGCAGTCGCTCCACCAGACGGACATCGACCTGCTGACCTACTCCACGCCCTGCACCGACATCTCGCAGGCCGGTAAGCGCAAGGGCATAGCCCCCGACAGCGGCACCCGCTCGGCTATCCTCTGGCACACCGAGGATAGCCATACGCCAGCTCTCGCCCCGCTTCCTGATTCAGGAGAACGTGGCCGCGCTGGTCAACGAGCAGAACCACCCCTGGTTCGACCAGTGGCGGCAGGTGCTCACCCGCCTGGGCTACGACTCGGCATGGACGGTGATGAACGCAAGGGATTTCGGCGTGCCCCAGAACAGAGAGCGTGTATTCTGCGTGTCGTGGCGGCGCGATCTCTTCCCCTACCGCGCCGTGTTCCCCTTCCCCAAGCCCTTCCCCCTCACGCGCTGCATCGCCGACGTGCTGGAGCCCGACGCCTCGCCCGCCCTCTACCTGAAACCCGAAAGTGTCACCAGCTTTTTGCAGAAGAACGAGGACGGCCAGCAGCAGTACATCTACGCCACCGTCAGCCACCGCCCGACGAGCACCCAGATAGACGCGCTGATAGCGGAGCATGAGGTAAGGGTAGGGTAGGAAGCCCCCCTGTACCCCTCGCCCCATCGTTTCTCTATACCTTTGCTGTGTAGAGAAACGATTTTTTATGTACGAACAACCCACCCATATCGACCTCACGCTGCCTCGCTCGTGGAACCAGTGCTCCACCGAGCAGTTGGAACTGATAGCCGCCGCCATCCTGCACCACACGCAGCGGCAGGACCGCTACCACCCCTTCGACTGGCTGGCAGTGAAGACCGAACTGTTCTTCCTGTTCACCGGCCTGGAGGTGACAGGCGAAGTGTCCGACCCAGTGGACGACGACCCCGAATACCAGCACCGCGCATTCCTTGTGCGGCGTGCCAACACGGCTTCGTCACTCCTTGCCAACCGCGTCGCTCAGGCGAAGAGACTAATCACTCCCCTCCATCACAGGGAGGGGCAGGGGGAGGGTCTTTTCCCCATCTACGTCTGGCAGGTGCAGTCGTTCATCGAGCAGCACCTCGCGTGGATTGACGACCCGAAGGCCGCACCCCTGCTCATCTTCCCCTACAAGCATCTGCTGTGGGAGTGGCGCTTCCAGCTCCGCCCGCCCTTCCTGAAGAAGCACTACCTCGCCCCCGGCGAACTGCTTCAGGACTTCTCGTGGCAGCAGTACCGCCACTTGCAGGACTACATGGAGGGCTACGTCCATGCCAGCAACCAGGCCGTCACTATCCAGCAGCACCCGCCCGTAGACCGCGACCGCCTCGCCGCCGTCACCCGTCAGGCCGAGCAGATGCGCACCGAGTTCCTGCGGGTGCTCTTCAAGGCAGAAGCCAACTCTCCGCTCTCCACTCTCAACTCTCAACTCAAAAATTTCTCCCCCGTCCGCTGGCAGGTCATCCTCTTCTGGTGGTCAGGCCTGATGCACTACCTGCAGCGTCAGTACCCCCACTGCTTCAAGCAGTCGAAGAAGAAAGCGCCCTCCCGCCAGCCCAACCCCCTGGAACTATATACCAGCGTCATCGCCACCATGCAGACGCAGGCTCACCTCTCCGAAGAGTCCATCAACGGCCAGACCTTCCACATCGTCCTCGAACAGCTGGAGCGACTGGCCAAGCAGAACGAGGAGATGGAGAAAATCAGCAAGAAAAACTAACAGACTGACTATATGACATCATTCGACGAGTTGATGAACATCTGCAAGACGGCGGCACACGACCGCAATGCTTGCACCGAGGGCTACGCACAACTGCTGCGAGCCGAGAATATTCCGCAGATACTGCAGGTATGGCGGCAGAACTGGGATGACGTGTATCGCTCCAGGTATCACGACATCATGGCCAAGAACATCGTCGGCGTGTTCGAGCAGTCACGCGACGTGTTCCACGCCAGCGAAGTCTTTGTCAACGAGCCTGCCGAGCGGGGACTGCTGATTATCGCCTCGCCGCAGCAGCCCATTGAGGTGACGGGCAGCGCACGGGCCTACCTCTTCACCGCCGCCGAGGTGACGGCTCGCGAAAACGCACAGGTGTATTGCCGTGACAACGATGCCGTGGTGACGCTCCGCGATCATAGTTACGGAAAGTTCGAGGCAGGCACGGTCAGTGTCTACGACTTCTCGGAGGCCGACGGCACGTTCACCGAGTGCCATACCTACAATGCCGCGCAGGTGGTCATCAACGGCGGACGGCTCATTGACCACGGCCACCGACGCATAGCCGCCTACGTCGGCGCACAGGTGTATAGCGACACGCCGCGAAACATAGAAATCGGCGGACAGGCACGGCTCTACCCGCTGTCGGAATATGATAATAATATAAAGGATTAGTAGCCCTATGCACAGCCACCTTGCTATTAAGATAGACGGACAGGAGCTGGCCTTGAAGCCCGACCTGTCGATAGACTTTGAGGAGAAAAACCCGCTCTTCAACGATGCCGAGATGTTCTCCTATCCGTTTGAGATGCCCTTCGACGGAAACCGCGTGCTGCTGAAGAATATGGACGATGTGGACAGCGACCTGCGCCCCATTGACATTGAGCACAAGAAGGCCGTGGTCTATGCCGAGGGCCTGCCCGTGCGCAGCGGTGTCGTCATCACACAGGAGGATGAGACACTGGAGAGTGGTATGTCGATGAACATCGACGCCTCGACCCGCTCGTTCGACGACCTGATAGGCGACCTGGAGTGTCGCGACGTGCCGCTGAAGGACGAGTTGCAGATAGGCGAGAAGATAGGCAACGTGCATGTCACTGCCTCGTATAGCTACCGCGTGAAGCTGCACTACCAGAGTGGCAAGAAAGACGAGTGGACGGATATTCCCGTGGTCGATGCCGACACCGCCGAGGGTACTTTTGAGCCGCAGGCACTCGGTTTCTCGTGGCCGGGCATCTGTCAGGTGACGGGCAGCAAGCAGCAGGCCGTTGAG
>CAMPCG010000354.1 GCA_946644025.1 uncultured Prevotellaceae bacterium
CTCCCCAACTCCTTTACCTCCCCAACTCCTTTACCTCCCCAACTCCTTTACCTCCTTAAAAGATATGATTAGCATTCAACAATACTACGAGAGCGGTGAGCTCTTCGACGGTCGTTATAAACTGCTCCGCCCACTCAGCACCGACGGTGCCACAGCCGACGTCTGGCTGGCCGTCGACATGAACACCGTAGACACCAACGATTTCGACGATGACGATGACGTGGTCTACGTCAATGGTGAGCGCGTCAGCCGCAATGCCACGACCGAAAGCGGCGAGGCGAGCGGCATGCAGGTGGCCATCAAGATCTACCGCCCCAAGAACGCCCTCGACATTGAAGGCGAGCAGCGCTTCCGCGACGAGTTCAAAATTGTCTACAACTGCCACCATGCCAACCTGCTCCAACCCTCGCACTTCTCCATCTTCAACGAGGTGCCCTACCTCGTGCTGCCCTTCTGTCGCGACGGCTCGGCCGAAAAGCTGGTCGAGCAGCGCCCTGACAACGCGACGCTCTGGAAGTTCGTGGGCGACGTGGCCGCCGGACTGGCCTATCTGCATGCCTGTCAGCCGCCCATCATCCATCAGGACATCAAGCCGGGCAACGTGCTGCTCGACGCCCACCACAACTTTGCCATCACCGACTTCGGCATCAGCGCCAAGTTCGGCGGCAACCAGCACCTCTACGAGGAGGGCAACGCCGGCACGCTGGCCTACATGGCACCCGAGCGCTTCGAGGCCGGCTACATTGCCGAGGCACCCAGCGACATCTGGGCTCTCGGTGCCACGCTCTACGAGATCATCACCGGCCAGGTGCCCTTCGGCGAGGATGGCGGCATGACGCAGCCCGACGGCCCCGTCGCGCTGCAGTTCCCCAAGGATGCCGACGCCTCCATGCAGCGGCTCATCACCGCCTGCCTGGCCAAGAACCCCGCCGACCGCCCCACAGCGGCCTATCTCATCGAGGCCAGCCGCCAGCACCAGTACCCCGTGAAGAAGCCGTCGGTATGGCCGAAGGTCATCGGCTCCCTGCTGGTCGTGGCCGCCATCGCGGCCCTCGTCTGGGCCTTCGTCTTCCGCCCTGAGCCTGTCACCATTGTTGAGGCCGCCCCAGCCCGTCCCGCCGAAGAGGTCTTCGAGGAGGCCAAGGCACTGCTCGCCTACGACAATGCCGACAGCCTCGCCGCCGGTCTGGCCCTCATGGACAGCCTCGGCGCGCAGAAGTACGTGCCGGCACTGTGGGAGATGGCACTCACCTACGGCTGGTTCTCCGACGCCGAGTCGCAGCGCCGCAAGCAGGTGCTCGGCATCGAGGTGGGCAACACCAACGTGGCCGACGAAGCAAAGCCCTTGGCACCCTACCTGCCTAAGCTCGACGACTATAACCAGCGGGCCATGAGCCTCTTTGCCCGCATCGTGGAGAGCGGCGACTCGACCAACCTCGACCTGCAGGCCAAGGCGGCCTACACCCTGGGCGTCTACTACGTCTACTACACCCGCAACATGACGCTCGCCCAGAAGCAGTTCCTCAAGGGCCGCGAGTTTGCCGAGCGCCAGGGCGATGCCGACATGATTGAAACCATCGATGCTGCCATCCAGCAGCTGAAGTAATCCCCTCCAGCTCGTTATTCCGAAATAACGTTATAACGTTATCCCGTTATCCCGTTATCCCGTTATTCCGTTATAACGAAAAAACGATAGAACCGAAAAAAATCCCGAAAATGAGAAAACTCTTCGCATTGACCTTTGCCCTCTGTGCCTGCGCCAGTGCCAGCGCCCAGGTGGCGCGCTGGATGATCCTGCCCGTTCACCAGAGCGTGGAGAAACCCGCCGGCACTGATGTCTTCGTCTGTCACGACGGCGACACCACCAGCATCTATTCTCTCAGCGGACAGCTCTTAGGCACTACCACCGACCTGCTGAACGACTTCCAGGAGGACAAGGCTGTCACCGTGCGCCGTGGCACGCAGACCGTCACCGGCTTCTTCCATGCCGACGGCCGCTACGTCGCCGTCAAGCCCTGTCAGGTCTACCGCGACTACCCCTTCTTCTCGGCCGGCTATCTCATCGTGCAGCAGGGCAAGGGCTACTTCTACATCGACGGCAACGGCAAGTTCTGGAAGCAGGGCGAGGTCACTCTGCCCTCACGCGTAAAAGCGGAGCCCACGCCCACCTACGTCACACAGTTCCACATCAGCCCGGGACCCGACGGTAAGCTCGGCCTCCTGTATAATGACAAGGAGCTGGTGCGCCCGATGTTTGACGAGGTGAAACGCACCATGACCGACCTGGCTATGGTGCGCATCGGACAGCGCTGGGGCGTCATGGGCGTCGACAGCATCACCACGTTCCGCCCGCTGCTGAACGGCGGCGGCACCATCTGCTTCCGCCACCAGTCGGTGCTGTCCAGGGTCAGCGTTGCCGTGCCCGCCTACATGGATGCCTCGAAGGTGCGCCTCGTGGTACCCGAAGACTCTGAGCTGACGCTCGACGAGCAGTCGCGATCAGTTGAAGGCGACATGGTCAGCTACACCTGCGAGCTCGCCATGCCCATCACCATGCTCAGCGACGGCGCCGAGCTCTCCTACCCCGTCAGCATGGACTACGACGGCCTGTCGTTCCCCCTCATGCCGCTCACCGCCTGGGGCTACTACGAGACGGGGCGCTTCAGTGTTGACAACCTCAGCGACGGCACTTTCGAGGGCGACGGCTATGCTTTCACCATCAATGTCAAGGAGCACAACCAGCAGCCCGGCGACGAGATTTACCCCTACGACGTGGAGGTCATGACCAACGACCTGCCCTACACGCTCACCAAGCTCTCTGCCGGCAAGTACCGCTGCCGTCTGAACGCGCTGGCCAAGGACAACAACAACGTCTACGTCGTTGTGCGCGAGGAAGGCTGTCCGCCTGCCGTCTTCCCCTTCGAGATTACGGTGAAGCGCCCGGCACAGAAGGTCAAAGGTCCCGCTCAGGTGACCATCAAGAAGAAGACCGTCACCGCCGACACGCCCAAGCCGAAACCCGTCACACCCAAGAAGCCCATCAAACTGCTCTGACGCTTATGGCCGACAACAACCTGAAAATCATGCTCACCGGCGTCACCGACGTGGGCCACCACCGCGAGGTCAACGAGGACGGTTTTGCGCTGTGTCTCGACGCGGCCAACCCCGACTGGACGCTGACACAGACAGAGAGCCCCGTCATACTGCCCGACAGCGGCTCGGTCATCATTGTGGCCGACGGTATGGGCGGCGCTGCTGCCGGC
>CAMPCG010000355.1 GCA_946644025.1 uncultured Prevotellaceae bacterium
GAAAACAACCCGCAAAAATACCACCACCGATGAACATCCTGAAGAAATGGCGTGAGCGCCGCCAACAGAAGCGCAAGCAGCGCGAAACCCAGCAGACGCTCCAGATGTGGGCACTGCTCGAAAAACTCTTTGACGCAGGTCAGATCAGCTTCGACCACAAGGCCCACCGCCTGTTCATCACCCAGCCCGTCGCCTCGCTCCTGATGTCAAAGGGTGCCGACGCCTGGGTGCAGTCCGTGCATAACATCTACAACTACGTCCACTTCCTGCAGACCCAGCAGGCGTGGGACGAGTACATGCAGAAGGAAGAACTGAAAGCCGTCCGCGAAGCGATGCAGGCCCTCGGGGACGGTTCTTCGCGTGATAGCGAGCGTTCACACAAGAACCGTCCCCTTGGTGAACTCTCCCGCTCCGACATCGACCGCATCCGCCTCGCCCGTCGCCAGCAGATAGCCTTCAGCGACATGGAGCCGCCCAAGGTCGAGCCCTTCGAGTTCTTCATCATCCCCCTCAGCACCGAGGCCAAGGTAGAACCCCTCGCCGTTGGCTACTACGACCCCAACACCGGCGAAATGGACGTCGCCACGTGGTCAGATGTCGCCCAACTACTAAAAGACGGCCACCAGTAACGGTAGCCGCCTTTTATTATATATAAAGGTATAGGCACATCATCCATCTTCCATCTTACATCATCCATCATCCATCCTCAACGTCCTCCCGGTGTCACCAGCAGGCTCGTCCTGAACCTGAACAGCTTCACGCCGATATACAGCGAGTCGAAAGCGTCGGTGATGTCGGTGCGGTTCTGCAGCGGTGTGCCGTCCTCGGTGTCGGCCAGCTTCTCGCCGCTCTTGTTCTTGGCCACTATCTTCGTCGTGCCGTTGTAGCGCTCCTTTATCTCGGTCAGTTGCATCGCCACTATCAGGTCCTCGTTGTTCACGCGGTTGATCCTGATGATGGGTAGCGAGAAACCGCCAAGGGCCTCGTTGATGATTTGCCACTTGGTGTGATGGTTTTGCGGAGTACCCATGTCGATGCCCACCACCTCCCAGCCGTACTTCGTCAGGTCGTCGATGATGGTGTCCTTGAAGTCCTTGGCGGCTTCGATGGCATAGCCACGGAACTTGGCCGTCGCGTCGTAGTAGTAATAGACCGTGCGGTTGTGGCCACGGTGCGGCTCGTAATAGCGGTTCCACTCTTCCACCAGGGCGTGAATCTTGCGCTCGTACAGGGCATACATCGAGCCGAGCACGTTCAGGCACTCCTGCCCGTCGCGCTTATACACCTGCCCAGTAACCACGGTCGTGATATTGGCATTGTAGTCAAAGGCTATATGCAGCGGCAGCGCATCCACCACGTCGCCGTCCTGCGTGCAGTTATCCACCTTGCCCAAGTAGTCGTAGTCGGGCGACAGGTATTCCTCCTTGTACTTCGTGCCTGCTTTCACATACTCCGATGTCTTCACGCGGTATGCCTTGTCGATAATCGGCGCGTCCTCCGGCACGTAGCCATGCACGTTCTCTATGTCCAGATTGGCATAGAAACCGTCGTTGGCTTTGTTCTTCTTCTCATTCAGAATACTGATGGAGAAGACGCTCGGGCTCAGGTCGCGATACATCGTGGCGATATAGTCAAGGCCAACGACGTCGGCATTGTCCAAGGTCGATGCACGACAGAAGTAGAACGCCCACGACCGCAGCAGACGGATGCGCTTCAGGTAGTCATTGTTCGGGATGTTCAGCTTCATCATCTCAAACTGGTCGGCCTTCGTCACCAGGTACTTGCGGTTGAACAGCAGTGCGGCATCGTCCTGCGTGATGAGTTTATACGCCACCAGCATATCCACGCAACCCTTCGAGTCGGCGGCATAGTGCTTGGGAATGATGCGGTACGGTCCCTCGCGCTTCGTGACAGCCTCGAAGAGCGCCTCTATCTTCTGCTTCTTCTCCGGCTTCACCTCCGTAGGCCGTTTGCCCTCCTTCTTGGCGTAGTAGAAGAAGTCGTTCCACTTAATGACGCTCTCGGCAAACGCCTCCAGCTCCGTCTGTATCTCGCGGTACGTCATTCCTGTCAGCGGACCCGTTAGCGGGTGTGTGTCCAGTTTGTCCTCCTCCTGCTCCAGCCACGACTGCTTCAGCGTCAGTCCCGCATCAGACACGAACGACGTGCCGCAATAGTACGGATTGGCACGGCTGAAGGCATCGGGATTGTAGATGTTCGTCTCGCCCGAATTGGCGGGTATCACCTCGGCATACATCTTCTCCTTCTTCGTAAAGCGACACTCGTCCCACGATATATGATTAAAGGTATAGCTGTTACCAGCACCAATCTGGGCGGCACTGATGAGCTGCATGATGTGGCCGTTGGCAAACCACACCGTGTCGGCCTTCTTGTCGGGGTCGTTCAGCGGCTTGGGCACCCACTTGGGCGGCGTGCCACCACCGAAGTGCGTACCCTCCTTCAGTCCGTAGAACCTTGCCATTGCCGTCTTTGCACTCGGCCACGTCTTCATCATCGTCTGCGCCCGCGATATGCCGCCGAAAGCGCTCTTGCCCTGCGGCAGCGACTTCACCACCTGAAACTGCCGGTCGCCCTCATGCTCCGACTTGCCCACACGTCGGCTGGCCACCCAACGCTCGTCGTGCGCCCCAATCACGTTCGCCATCCGTTGCGGACGGTTCATATATATATCAACTGAATCTGCCATATCGTCTTGTCTCGTTTAGTTAGCCACTGTGCCCTGCGGTTTTCCGCAGGGTCTCACCTCTTTCTCCTTGCAAACACGCACGGCTCGCCCGTCGCTATTGAGCACTGCATCCTGAACCCCGCCATCTGCAAGTCCTCGATATACAGTTTCAGCGGGTCGCCAAGGCCGCACACATACGCCTTGAACACCTCGCGCAGCCGAGCGTCGTCAAACTGCTCATACCCGTCGTCGCCCTCGTTGCACGGCGAATAGCCGTTCACGAAGGCCGTCACCTTCTCCTGAACGATGAAGTCTCTTAGCGACACCTTCGCCACCTCCACGTCCGGCTGCAACTCCTGCACGTCCGGCTCGTCCTCCCAGTCGTCGTCGAAATATTTTTTCTTCTTTTTCATAATATCCCTGCTTTATAGCCGCCCCTTATCAAGGGGCTCAAAATCTTACGTTTCTTTGTCATAGTCTTTATCTTTTTTCACATAAAAAAGTTCCAGTTGTACGGTCTGCTGTGCCGTGGGGTGGTTTATCCAGTCGAGCGTGGTCTGTCCGCTCCAGCCC
>CAMPCG010000356.1 GCA_946644025.1 uncultured Prevotellaceae bacterium
GCGCATGGCGTAGAGCTGGAAGATGGAGTTGAAGTTGAGGAACTGTATGCCCGTGACGTCGTAGACCTCCTTCCGGGTGACGACACGCTTCAGGTAGTCGTCCATGGCGTCGAAGGTGATGGGGTCACGATAGGCGCGGGGGTTGCGCAGGATGGCCCCGTCGTCGGCAATGCACACAAAGTCCACGCCCCAGGTGTCGATGCCTATCGACGTAATCTCCAGTCCGCGACGGGCCACCTCCTTGAGGCCGCGGATAATCTCGAAGTAGAGGGCGTAGATGTCCCAGTAGTAATGGCCGCCCTGCTCTATCAGGTTGTTGGGAAAACGGGTAATCTCTTCGGTCGAGAGCTTGTCGTCGCTGATGTCGCCGATGACGGTGCGGCCGCTCGTGGCGCCAAGGTCAACGGCAAAGAAATACTTCTTCTTCTTTTGTTCCATAGTTTGTATTAGGTTTTAGGTGTAACGAAAGTAGTAACAGCTTGTTATGATGCTTTTTACTTCTCGGCCATGAGGGTGATGATAGACGAGATGTCGGCCACGTCGACCGTTCCGTCGCCGTTGACGTCGGCAGGGCCCTCAGCTGACGCTTCGGGAGTGGTGGCACTGGCCATGATGGTGATGACCGACGAGATGTCGGCCACGTCTACTGCGCCGTCGCCGTTGACGTCGCCTTTCGTTCCGGTATGGGGCGTGTCCTTGTACTCAAAGCGTACGGTCACCGTAGGGCCATAGCCGATGACCTCGTTGCCGGCCACCTGGGTGACCGTCCCGAACATGGACCTGGTGACGATGTTGAACACGTGTATCTGCAGTGTTGCCTCCCACGTGGCATAGCTTCCCGTCTGTGGCATCCACTCGGTCTCTATGCTCCCGCTGTACTCGTCATTGGCGATGATTTTTGCTGAATAGCCACTCTTGGTGAGCTGCATGCAGTTGCCGAAGGCGCAGGTCTGCCAGGTGCCGTTGGGCAGGTCGTCGATGGTCTCGTAGAGGCTGACGGCAGCCTTCTCGCCCGAGGCGTTCCTCACGTAGAGCGGCACGACCATCTGGCCTTCCTCGTTCAGCTGGCTCACTGTGATGGTGGTTCCGTCGGCAACTTCGTTTCCGTCGGCGTCTACAAACTGGAATGTCTCGTCGGTCTGTGCCGTGGCCATGGCTGCAAGGAGCATGGCCGTGCAAAATGTAAACAGTTTCTTCATATCTGAGGTTTGAGATTTGATGTTTCTTAAGATTTATTTTGTCAGTTTCTTCCTGGCTGCCTGTATCACCCTGTCGTCGTTGTAGGCGAAGGCCACGACGTAGAGCTGGTCCATGTTCCAGTTTGCGGGAACGTCATAGCTGTGGGTGAAGGCCTTCGTGTCCTGGGCCTCCAGTTCGAAGTCCTCTCCCCATGCGCCGTTCACGGCGTCGCGCAGCACGTGGTTGTGCACGTAGTCTGCCTTCTTCGTCCCGTCGGGCATTTTCTGGAAGGCCACGATGCCGTCCTCCACCAGCCATATCTGCAGTTTGGCCTTGGCATATTCGTATGCCGCCACGGTGGTGTTGATGGTGGCCTTGCGGTTGTCGGCGGCGCTGGCCGTTACCCAGATGTTCACCGACGGGTCGGGCTGTTCGGGCGCGAGGTCCCAGTTCACCTTGGCTGTCCACCAGTCGGTGGCGAGGGGGCCGTCGCTGCGGTTGATGACGCCGTAGGGCTGCATCTCTATGTTCCAGTATTTATAATAGGTGTCGCCGAGCGTGGTGGCCAGCCCTTCGGGGTCTTTGTCGGGCTTCACGCCGAGGGGGCCGGAGTGTATGCCCACGGCGATAATCTTGTCGTGGCCCTGCATGTCCTGCAGCTGGGCGATGAGGTCGGTGGCGTTGGGGCAGTTCACGCAGTCCTGGCCGGTGAAGTCTTCTATGAGCACGTGGCGGCCTGTGGGGGCGAAGTAGTCGATGGTGTCCACGGGGGTGGGGTCGGGCTTCTGCACGGTGTCCCTCTCCACCACGTTGACCACCAGCAGGCGGTCGGCCTCCTCGATGTTCGAGCAGGAGGCAAGAACGAGGAATGTCAGGAGGGAGAGGTGGCGGGCGACAGACCCGACGCTTACGCGCCGGGAATGGTGGCGTGAGGGTTGATGTGTGAAGCGCTCTGCTATCTTGCTTGTCATGGAGTTGTTACGGTGTTTTGGTGTTGGGCTCAGAAGCTGTAGTTATAGGACAGTGTAAAACCTTTCTGTGCAGGAATCCACCGGCAGACGCCGCCCGAGCAGTTGAATCCGGCGCGGGTGCGGCCATAGCCGGCCTGCAGCCGGTGGGCGCCGTTGCTGTAGGTGACGAGCCCCTGGTAGTAGTGGTGGTGGGTGTTGTCGTGGTGCGTCTCGGGGTCGCTGTCGCCACAGTTCCACTGGTCGCTCAGGGTGAACATCCAGTGGGGAGCCAGCGACAGCTCGGCCAGCAGGTAGGCCCAGTAGCCCTCGTCCTGCTTCGTGAAGAGATACTGAGCCTCCACGCGCAGGGTGGTCTTGGGCGAGAACTGGTACTTGCCGTCGGCCACGACAATGTCGCTGTGTATCATGCCTCCCTCGCCCTCAACCACGGCCTTGTTGTAGCGCTGGTTCATATACATCAGGTTCAGGCGGAACGACTTCGACAGCCGCCGCGAGAGCTGTATGTCGAGGTCCTGGTAGTAGGTCTGCGGGCCCCACTTGAAGAATTTCGAGCTGTAGCCTTCGGTGCCGGCGTAGGCCATGTTGGTCTTGGCCAGCGACGTGACGTCGGCTCCGTCGTTGAACTGCCGGTCGATGGCCCTGACGTAGGAGTAGTTCACCTTGACGTTCATGCCGTACTTGCCGCCCAGGGCGGTCTTGCGCTTGAAGTTGTAGCCCAGCTCGGCCTGATAGGCCCATTCGCCGTCGGCCAGCTGCGTGGCGTAGGGGTAGAGGGCTGCCAGGGCGTAGGTCTGGTCTTGGGTGAAGGCTGGCAGGTGGTTGATGGCGGCGGCAGTGCCCTGGCGTGAGCGCTGGCTCTTGAACGACATGTTCTCCGAGCGCTTGGTCTGCAGCAGGAGGCTGAGGCCCTTGCGCGAGTAGCTGGCCGAGAGCATGGCCACGCTGCCGCGACCGTAGATGTAGCCGTTGGCTTGCGAGGGGTCGTCGCCTTTCTGGGCATACTCGGCCAGCACCGACACGTCGCCGGCATTGACGTTGGCGCGAACGTCCCAGGCGTTCACGTTGCGGGGCTGCACAAGCTGGTAGGTGGTGTAGCGGTAGCCCGTCT
>CAMPCG010000357.1 GCA_946644025.1 uncultured Prevotellaceae bacterium
CGAAGACGTCCATGCCCCCCACGTCCTTGAACATACGGCGCAGCCAGTTCACGTACTCGTCGGTCTGGTTGGGCAGCCGCGGGTCCTGGGCGCACTCCCGCAGGATGGTGTCCCACTCGTCGATGATGAAGATGAACGTCTGGCCCGTCTTGGCGTGGATGAGTTTCAGATAGTCCATCAGGTCGCTGTTCTCGCGTGGTGTGATGTCGGGGAAAGCTTCGGCTACGTCTCCTAAAAGTGCCTTGTCCATGAGGCTCACCACGCCGCCCTGTCCTAATCTGTAAGCAAAGCCGGAGAGGTCGAGGTAGATGACGGGGTACTTGTTCAGGTGCTCCTCGAAGGTGGGGTCTGAGGCCACGGCCAGGTCTTCAAAGAGGCTGCGCGAGGAGCACGAACGGTCGTAGTAGGCCGCCAGCATCTTCGCCGCCATCGACTTGCCGAAGCGGCGGCTACGCGTCACGCAGGTGAATTTACGCTCAGTGAAGAGCGTCCTGTTTACTACGCCTATCAGGCCCGACTTGTCAATGTACTCGCTGTTGCGGCTCTGTCGGAACAAGGAGTTCCCTTTGTCAATGTATATGCCCATCGGTTGTATTTACAATTAAAGGTTTTACCTTTTTCGATTAACAGGTGCAAAGTTAGTGTTTATTTCCGTAACGGCAAAACTTTTCGCTCGTTTTTATTCCTGCTTCAGTGTCACTTTGGCTTATCAGACCTTGGTTTGTTAAATATAGGTAATAGTATCGCCCTGTTGAATAATTTTTTAGTAATTTTGCACCCATGAAGGCAGACGCCTCCACTTTTACCCCCGGTGTTTAAAACTTTTACAGCTATAATGAATATGAGACGCTATTCAGTATTCCTTCTCCTGCTTCTCTCCCTGACGGCTGGTGGCCAGAGCATCATCGACCTGTCCGGGTCTTGGTCATTCTACATGGGCGATGCCCCTGCCGACTCTGCCAATGCCCGTCTGGAGGCCTCGGGCGAATACATCATGCTGCCCGGCTCCATGCTCACGGGCGGCAAGGGTCTCCCCGTGAGTGTGAAGACGCAGTGGACGGGTTCGCTCTACGACTCGTCCTACTATTTCAACCCCTACATGGAGCGCTATCGACGCGAGGGCGACATGAAGCTGCCCTTCTTCCTCACCCCCGAGCGTCACTACGTGGGTGCCGCCTGGTACGGGCGCACCATCTACGTGCCGCGCGACTGGCGTGACAGCCGCGTGATGCTCTTCTTGGAGCGCCCCCACATTGAGACCACCGTC
This sequence comes from uncultured Prevotellaceae bacterium, assembly GCA_946644025.1. Next base: position 1,268 of record CAMPCG010000357.1, read on the forward strand.
TACGTGAACGGACAAGAGGCCGGCCACCAGATGAGCCTCTCCACGCCCCACGTGTACGACGTGACGAAGCTCCTGCGCATGGGGCAGTCCAACGAGATTACCATCCGCGTCTACAACGGCATAGAGAATGTCTGCGTGGGCCAGGACTCCCACAGCGTGACCGACCAGACACAGGGCAACTGGAATGGCATTGTCGGGCGGCTGGAGTTGCAGGCCCGGCCCAAGCACGTGAACATTCGCAGTGTGAGGGTCTACCCCGACCTGCTCCACCGCAAGGCCCACGTGGTGGTAGACCTGGAGAACCACGTCAACCGTTTGCTGGGCGACATCCACCTGATGCAGATACGCGAGTACGGGCTGGTCTACGAGGTGACCATGGACGGTCCGACGGAGAGCGCCCCCATCATCAGCTCGTCGAGCAACTGGCTCGACCTGTTAGGTGACCGCATGGAGTTCGACATCCCCATGACCAAGCAGATGCTGGCGTGGGACGAGTTCATGCCCGCCGTCTACCGGTTGCGCGTCTATGCCGGCGACGACTGCTACGAGACGACCTTCGGCTTCCGCGACATCAGGGTCGACGGCCGCCAGATGCTCATCAACGGCCACCCGCTCTTCATTCGCGGCACGGTGGAGAACTGCTGTTTCCCCGAGACGGGCTATCCCCCTACCGACGAGCAGGAGTGGATGCGCCTGTTCAAGAAGTGCAAGCAGTACGGGCTGAACATGGTGCGCTTCCACAGCTACTGTCCGCCCGAGGCCGCCTTTGCCGCCGCCGACCGCGTGGGCATCTACCTGCAGCCCGAAGGACCGTCGTGGCCCAACCACGGCGTGCGCCTCAAGCGCGGGATGGCCATCGACCAGTACCTGCTCGACGAGAGCCGGCGCATCATCGACACCTACGGCAACCCCCCCTCGTTCGTCATGATGGCCGCCGGCAACGAGCCCGCCGGCGACTGGGTGACCTACTGCAACGACTGGGTGCGCCAGATGCACGACTACGACTCTACGAAGGTGTACTGCGGAGCCAGCGTCGGCGGCGGATGGGCCTGGGACAGTGGCTCGGAGTACCACGTCAAAGGCGGTGCCCGCGGACTGGACTGGGACCGGCATGCCCCGTCGTCGGACGATGACTACCTGGCCCAGATACTGCGCCCGCGCAACTACAAGGACACGGCTGAGAACAACTCGCCCATCATCGCCCACGAGCAGGGACAGTGGTGCGCCTTCCCCGACCTGAACGAGACCAGTCAGTACACCGGTGTCTACAAGGCACGCAACTTCGAAATATTCCGCGACCTGCTCCGCGCAGGCGGCATGGAGCAGCAGGCCGGGAAATTCCTCGACGCCAGCGGACGGCTGCAGACGCTATGCTACAAGTACGAGATAGAGCGCAACCTGCGCACCCCCGACTATACAGGCTTCCAGCTGCTCGGACTGAACGACTACAGCGGACAGGGCACCGCCCTCGTAGGACCGCTCAACGTTCACTGGCGGGAGAAAGGCTACACCGACGCCAGCCAGTGGCGGCAGTTCTGCAACGCCATCGTGCCGTTGGCACGCTTTCCCCGCTTCGTCTACACCACCGCCGACACACTGCGCGTGCCCGTCGAGGTCTACAACGCCTTCAACTGCAACGTCACCGGAGTGCGCACATCTTATTATATAAAGAACGATTCCGGAGTGGTCATGGCCGGCGGCCTACTCTCCGTAGGTGAGGTCTCCATCGGCAAGAACACGCGGGTGGGGACGGTGACGGCATCGCTCGACTCCATCCAAGCCCCGCAGAAGCTGACCCTCGTCGTTCAGCTGTCGGGCACGCTCAAGAACGAGTGGGACTTCTGGGTCTATCCCCCTGAGGAGGTAAAGGAGGTAAAGGAGATAAAGGAGATAAAGGAGGTAAAGGAGGTAAAGGAGATAAAGGAGGTAAAGGAGATAAAGGAGGTAAAGGAGAT